>NZ_JBLJBT010000021.1:0-5641 GCF_047637665.1 Bdellovibrio sp.
TGATGAGCTTCATACACCTCAGACATATTCATCATGCGCCAATCTAACATCTTCTTGCGGAAGTCTTTGACTTCAGCCTGGAGGTCTTTGTCAGAAGCCGTCCACTGACTCTTCTTCATCAAGTTCATCTTTTCATTCAAACGATCGTTGATGTCATAGAACTCGGCGCCGTCATACATATTCTTCCAGGTCGTAGTGACGGTGCGATTAATCCACATGTCGATAGCTACGAACATGGTGATTTGCAGACCCTTTACCAAAAGAAGTCGGATGCCTTTTAATTGCATGGTTCCGGGCATCAGCCACAAAGCAATGTCAACGCCGGTCACTCGCAGAACTGCTTTTGTAATAGTCGATTGGGCGATCCCCGCCAGACCCGAAGAAATAAGCATAGAAACGATGCCAGGAGCGAACTCCCAAACTTTCTTTTGAATGACCAAATATTCATAAGCTTTTGCGCAAGGATCAGCATCGACTCCCGCGGCAAGATCTTTCTCTGTGACTTGCTTTCCCATCATTACTTTTGCACACGACATCACGTTGGGATCGGAGGCCACTTGAGAAAGGTATGTTTGTAGGAAAGCTCCGACCGTCATTCCCAAATAAGGAATCATGTGGTGGAACTTGGGGTTTTTCATGTACATGGAAAGAACATTGGCCGTCACACCTTGAGAATACATGAAGGTGAAGAAACCAAAAACTCCAATGGGTGATAGCGAGTGATCAATGTGTTGTTTCATCGCCATAGGATTTTGAGAATAGTTGGTGATAAGTTGTCCCGCGACAACAGCTCCCATTGCGACAAAAAAGATCGCCGATTCAGCAGGAAGATTTCTGACGGAGTGAGACCAGGATGACTTAGAAGCTGCTTTTACGCGAACCATCTCATCCATCATCATTTTATTTAATGATTTCGGAGAGAACTTGCGCAGTTGAGCTTCTTCCGCAAAAGGAACTTCCATCGCAAGTTTATTAGATGTTTTATCATAGACCAGAGCTTTTTTGGCTTGTGGGTCTAAAGTGAGGCGATACCCAAGAGGCTCTAAATAGTCGCGATATTGGGCAAGTTGTGCCTTGTCTTTGTCCGTCCATTCAGGAGCTGCCGCAATCGCTGGTGCTACCACCAGATTGATGAGGGCAATTGCAGTGAGGATATTTTGGAACCATTTCATGGCATGCTCCCTTAAGACACGTTGTCTCACTGTGACTATAAGCAAGCCCTAGGCCTCCCAGATCTAATTAAAGCCGTAAGAAACTGTCTCAGAGCGAGACAAAGACATATTGGGGCACCAGGCTGTCTAAAAGACAACCGAAAGTGCGATCTCAGGGGTGCGGTCTTTCATGCGCGTTTCAATGCGAATTTCACTCTTAAAAACGTTCTTTGAAATGCCAAATCCACAGTCGGGAAAGGCCTCTCCACTAGAGAAGTTCTGCAGATATTTTCCAGAAAGGAAGCTTCGTCCCCAAGAACCCTTGAACATCAAAAGACCCTCAAGCCCCAGATGAGGTTTGGCAACTTCTGCGAGGTCATAGTTTTCGCTAATAGCAAAAAGACTGAAGCGAGATTGGGAAAAAAGAGAAAAGTCCCAACTGAGGCCTGCGCCAAAATTGAGAAAAGGGGACAACCGGGGTTCAGTTCCAATATCCAAGCGCCAACTGAGTGGCGTGTCGAGCTCAGTGACTGGAGCTGTTGAAAGAATTTTTATAAAGATCCAGCGATAGAGATCAAGATTCTGTAGCTCGGGAAAATATCTGAACTCAAAGCTCATCACTTCAAGATGAGAAAAAGCGGAAAGACCGCTGTCATCGGAAAGCAGGTCGTGAAAAGCCCGTCGGTATTTTAATCGGTAAAAATCGTGCGAATCAAATTTGCCATAACCGAAGTAATATGCAACCGAATCAGCACTTTGTAAGGGGGATTTGGGTTTAAGAACTTCAACAGGATCTGTTTGATTTCCCAAGCGGGCGCGAGCCACGGACAGGGCATACTTTTCGTGCTTCAGATCTTTTTGTTGTCGGTACTCTTGGATGGCGAGATAGCTCATGGTCGCTTCCAGAGTCTTTGCTTGTTCTTTAGCGGGAAGCTCTGAAAGAATTTTTTGATCTTTAGATTCGATCAGGTTCTGCAAAGATCGTTTTTCCGAATATCCCAAATTTGAGTACCGACTGCGCCACTCGGCCTGCAAGGACATTCGGAGCTTTTCTTCTTTTAGAAGATTATTTTCTGAGAGGGCTTTGACGGTGTCCAAGGGAATCGAGATGTTTTCAAAGGAGCCGCTGAAGTCATGATCTGGCCTGACGACGTCAATAAGTTCCATTATCTGTTTTGAACAATTCTCATTTGTAAAATAGTAGGGTGCATAGCTGCCCTCGAGCTCTAACAAATGATCGATCAGAAACTGAACTTCCTCTTTGGAAAAATCAAGGCGGTACTCCCACAGATCGCGACCCTCCAGGTTGGTGTACTCTCGGATCTTTTGATAGTAAGGAAGCATAGAGTAAGCCCCGGGATAAAAACCTGAAAGTCCTTTGAGTGCATAAAGAGCCCCACTATCCTCCCCCGTCACTGCGGCGTAGTTAATCCCGTAATCGAGCAGTTCGAGTTCGTGCGTGTTTTTTGGATTGTGAACTCTTAAAAAGGTGTGTCCAAAGCTGGAACCAGCACTGTTGAGATCGCTGGCGGCAAAAACAATATAGAGTTCCTCGGCGCCGAGTTGGCGTTTCCACTGTTCTTGCTTCGGGCAAGACACGAGATCCTCGGACTCTAGTGGCAGAACTTTCTTAAGCCAGGCGGTCCGAGCCAAATAACGACATTGAGAAATTTGTGCTGTCTCTTTTTTTTCAAAGAGCAGTTGAATTGTTGCTAACAATTCCTGACGTGGATCGCTGGCTCCAACGGGCGAGACGAAAAAATTGCCTAAAATGGGAGAGTGAGACTCACCCCAGAGATTTTTTCGATAGTGCCCAAGGCGAAGCCATTGAGAACTATTCCAAAGTTCATTTTCTTGGGCATAGTTCTGATAGTGAGAGACACGTTCAGATGAAAAACCCCACGTTGAAAGTGGGGTCATAAATAAAAAAATTAAGACGATCTTAAGAACCATGGCACATATGTGCAAGCTCGCCTTGGTCGGACAGTTCTCTATTTAAGTTTTGGACCATGTCGACGGCAGACGTATCAGCTGTGGGAAGGATCTTTGAGTAAGAGCTCTGTGTGAATGCACCGAAGGCTTTTTGAGAAAGATCATTGCGACAGCCCTTCATCTGAGCCAATGCAGCCAACTTTTCACCATGACCTTGCGCCATTTCACGTGAGAGTTCCTCTTGATTTATTTCAACGAAGTATTGAACTTCTTTGTCGGCCATAACGAGACCGCTAGAGGAGCAGCCTGAGGTTCCCGAAGTAATACCAAGGGGTTGAGTGAAAAGGAATGAGTTGGTTGTCATCGCAAGAAGCTGTAATCCTTTTGAGTTCTTTTGGATGATGACACTTCCAAGTCCGCAACCGGCATCTCCCGCAAAAGCTGGGACACAGAATAGAAAAGTTAAAGAAAGAATGACTCTTTTCATGTGGAACCTCCTAAATATTTAATTTAAATCGTTGCTTATTTAAGAAAGAACATCAAAGATTTTGAAAAAGGAATCCTATTCATAGACTTACGCCCATTGGAGATCTGCATGGCTGTGCTAGAAATCACGAAACAAAATATCAAAGAGACCATTCAAAATAACGAACTTGTTATTTTGGATTTTTGGGCTTCGTGGTGCGGTCCATGTCGTCGTTTTGCCCCCATTTTTGAAACGGTGGCAATCAAACATCCAAGCGTTGTTTTCGGCAAAGTGGACACTGAAGCGGAACAAGAGCTGGCCGCACAGTTTGAAGTGATGTCGATTCCGACGATTGCCGTGATTAAAGACGGTGATATTATTTTTGTGCAGCCGGGAGCTTTGTCAGAGAATGTTTTCGAGCAGGTCGTTGAAAAGGCCAAAGAGGTCGACATGGAAGAAGTTCGTCGACAGAATCCGTAAATAAATAAGAGCAAAAGGAGCTTTGACATTTCTACCTCCCAGGTGGTGAGATGGGCCATGGCTCAGTCAGAGAATCCGATCCGTCTAAAAAAGCTTCGCGAGTTTTTGGGATATTCCCAGCGTGATCTTGCCAATGAATTCCAAGTAACGAGTGGGGCGATTGCTCACTGGGAGTCGGGGGCTCGACCTATTCCGGGGCCCGTTGTTCGTTTGATCGATATTTATGAAGAATCACTGAGTCTGCGGGCAGCGTCAGAGTCCATAATCACTGAAGAAGCTTTGCAGGTATCTCGGGATTTTTTTAGAAGCCTGGTAGAGACCCTTAATGACGAGCATCTCATCCTTGAAGAGGACACAAAAAAACATCTAAATAGCTTCATCGAGTCATTCTTTGGAGATGCTTTCGCCAAAGATCGCGTGCGTGGCAAGGTGAAATTGGCCGTGGCCCGGCAGATTTTAAAATCTTTCGAGGGTTCTCGCGGACTTTCAATTAAAGTTGCCCAGATGGCGAGTTTTTTGGAGATGGGATTGCCGCCCGAGATTCCGACCCTTCTTGGGGATATTCAGTCCAAAGGAAAGCCACTCTCATTCCCGCAGATTCAAGAGATCTTAAAAGAGTCCTACGGACGCCCCTTAGCGAAAATTTTTGCCAAGATCAATCCAGAGCCCATGGTAGTGACAAGTCTTGCTCAAGTTCATCGAGCGACATTGTTGGGTGGTGAAGAAGTTGTGATCAAGGTGAAACATCCTGGAATCTCACAAATCTTGGACGGTCAGTTTAAAAAATTGTCTATCATTTCCTTTTTGGGTGGTCTCTTGGGGAAGCAGTCCGAAGACATTCTTCAGGAAATTCAAAATCAGGTATTGTTGGAAGTCGATTATGAGCGAGAGGTGTACAATCAAGAGCGCTTTCGCAATATTTTTGAGCACGAACCTCGCATTGTGATTCCCAAAACATATCGCGAGCTGTGCAATAAAAATGTTATTGTCAGTCAATTTGAGTCGGGACTTCCTTTTGCCACATTCTGTGCAAGAGCCACGGCTCAAGAAAAATCTCAAGCCGGACTTTTGATCGCCTATTTTCATAGTTATGCCATCTTCCGACGGGGTCTTCTGCACGGGGATGCTCATCCTGGAAACTTTCTTTTTAGAGAGAACCAGGTGGTTTTCTTGGATTTTGGCCGCATCATCGAGTACGAAAGTGACGAGCTTGAAAAAGAAAGATTCTTGTATTTGGCCATTCTCAATAAAAGAAAGGCGCAGGTTTTTTCTGAATTCAAAAAAAGAAGTCTTATTCAGGATCCTGAGTCCTTTAACTTTGAGGAGTTTTGGCGTTTGCTGCAGAAGCAACAAGAACATCATCTTGTGGAGACGCCATTTAGGATCACACGATCTTTTTTGCGCTCTATGAATATGGAAAATCGCAACTTCAAAGATCGCAAGAAATTACGCTTTGATAAGTCTTTACTGCGCTCCTTTTTGGTCAACGCCAGCCTCTGGAGCCTCTTGGCGGATTTGGAAGCTGAAGCTCCTTGGCGCAAGCAGGCTTTGGCTATGTTAGAGGGTCAGGACACGGTACAATAGTGTCTGAAAAAGAAGGGAGTCCTGAGGA
>NZ_JBLJBT010000022.1:0-38656 GCF_047637665.1 Bdellovibrio sp.
CCGTGAGCTCCCGTCACTAAAATGTGACGATGACGAAGAGTCTGAGCTTTTTCAATAAGATATTGGGGGTAGGGAAACTCAGTCTTTGTCATGCACTCTATTTTTCATAGAGACGATGTGACTCGCAATACTTTTTTTATCAAGTCCCTGCATTTTCAAAAGAGCGTCCCGAGATCCTGCGGTGTTGCTTTTACTTAAAGTGAGAGAGCGGATATTTTTGCGAGAGCCGTCCAATTGAGATTTTATTTGGGAGGAAAGGCTTCCTGGCTCTTGATGCTCCTCAATAAACAACAAACGACCGGTCTTTGCAAAATGTTGATTTATCTTTTCTAGATCCACAGGCCATTTTCCAATACAGAACGTCTGTACGCCGGTCTCTTGATGGGCCGCCTCCAGAGCTAGATCCACCATGGGGCCAACCGTCACGACAGTGAGTTTGTCGCCTTGAGAGAAGGCGCGCAGAGGTTCAAAACTATTTTTGCCCGTGGCCGCGTTATTTGTAAGGCGCAGATATTGAGGTCCAGCATTTTGGGTCAAAAGGGTGAGGACTTCTGGCACTTCCTGATCCCGGGCCGGAATCCACGAGGTCCAGGTCGGCCACAAACTGACCAAACCCAGATCGTCGATACTGTGATGAGTGGTTCCCATCAGTCCGTACCCAAGGCCTCCGCCATTGCCAATGATTCTTAAAGAGTCCTCTGGTCCAAAATACAACTTTAAAACTTCCGCGCAACGCCACAGAGTGAAGGAGCTGATGCCGTAAATAAAAACCTCAAAGCCCTCAGCACAAAGTCCTTTGGCAACTAAGGCGGCATTTTGTTCCGAGACGCCGACGTTAAGAACTCTCTGAGGAAAGACCTTCATAAGATCCAAGGCTTCGGGATACCCCAAATCACAAAGCAGAAGAACACTGTTGGATTTATTTTTGAAGTGGTTTTCTAACCACGAAAAAAACATCTTTTTCAAGGAAGGCCTACTTTGTTCGGCCACTTGTAGTGAGCTTCAATGGGAGAAAACAGATTTTCCAGGCCTTGGTTTTTTTGAGTAGAGAAAATAAAAAAACGAGGTTTTTCAGTAGAGACAGTATTAAAATCTATTTTTGTAAGATCATGCCCTTCTTGGTGGTGCACGTCCCACCCCAGATGTTCCAGGGTCGTCGGTAAATGATGAAGCGGAAAAATATCTGAGGAATTTCCCAAGGCTTGAACCTGATTGTGATCAAAAAGTACGGTGAGGTTCTTAAGCTGGTGGCGTGCGGCGAAATGCAAAGATTCCCAGCTCGAGCCCTCGTTAAGATCTCCTTCCGAAACCAAGGCATAGACGTGACTCAAGTCGTTTTTCATTCTTTTTGCCAGCGCCACGCCACAACCGAGTCCGATGCCATAACCTAGACTTCCAGAACCAAATCCCCACCAAGGATGCTTTTGCGGGGGGTGAAAAGGGGGATGTGCTCCATAGAGACTGCCATCGCGACAGCTCTCCTGCAGATCCTGATCCGATAAGAGTCCTTTTTTATTGAGGATCAAATAGAGAAGACTCGCCGCATGGCCTTTAGAGAGAATAAAGTGATCTTCCTCTTTAAGGGGTCCCCAGAATAAAGAGGTCAAGATATCCAACGAAGAAAGGCAAGAGCCCAGATGGCTGAGACCTCGTTCAGAATGGTAAGCAAGCAGCTCATTTTTTAACTCATCCTGAATGGACTTCACATTGGCGGTCATGAAATTATTTTAGACGAAGAAAATTGGGTAGGCTAGTCGAGATCGCATTCGATGGTTTAGCCCAGGGACATTGTGGGAGATATGGAAGCACTCGGCCGCCTTTGGTGGTTCTGAATAAAATTTGCAGTGAGGCCAACTGGACTTTTTGGAGTGGCTCGATAAGCCGCCGACATGTGGAAAAATATTCCAATATGTTCGTGCCTCAAAGTGCTCCCATTTTTCATAAATAGGGGAGCAGATCGCCCAGCTTCTAAGTCATAAACAAATGACAAACTTGAAATCCTCATCTATACCGGCACCACTTGCGTTAGGGTAATAATGAAAAGCCATAAAATTCTGGAACAAATTATACTCGAAAAAAGGAAGAGCAATCCACGATTGTCGTTAAGATCAATTGCACTTAAGATGGAGATCTCTTCCGGGCGACTGTCCGAGATCTTGAGTGGAAAAAGACGTCTCACGGAGTACTATCTGAGCAAGGCCTGCACGGCCTTGAAGTTGCCGCCCCAGCGGGTGGAGCAGATACGAAGGGCTTACCTATCTGAGGAAACTACAAAGAAAAGCACTCGAGGATACGGAAAACACTTATCTGAAGCCGAAATCGAAAAGCTTTCAACCTGGAAGCCTGGCGCTATCATGAGTTTTCTGGAGACAACCAAATATCAAGAGTGTCGAAGTGAGAATCTTGATGCGGATAAGCAAACTCTTTTTATTGCCAATACGATGGGCCTCTCGGCTCAAGAAACGTCTTCTTTGTTGGAGATACTTAACGGTGCTAATCTAATTCGTTGGGAAGATGGACTTTGGTGTCCCATATATAATCAGACGACAACTGGTTATGATGTCCCAAATAGGTATATTCAAGCCGGTCATTCTCAAGACCTTTTGTTGGCCCAGCAAAAGCTTTTTAGTGTCGATATTGAAAAAAGAGATTTCAGTAGTATTACTATTGCCTTGAATCCAAAGGATATCCCAAAGGCAAAAAAGTTAATCCGCGACTTTAGGCGCTCCTTGACGTCGCTTTTAGAGAAGGGTGAAAAGAGAGATGTGTATCAACTCTCAATTCAACTATTTCCCATCAGTGAAACTGGAGAGTAAATGATACGTCTGTTGATAATATGTGTTCTTTTAGTTCTCACCTCAAAAACGTATGCTGTGCCGATTGTTTCAGGGCATGAGCGTGGCAATGGAGGACTTCAGCTTCAGTGCTCTGAAGAAAGCTCGTATGGCTCAGGTATAGTTTCGCTTGATAGGGCAGAGGGATATCTTCGTGATGGACGTTCTCCCGCCAAGTCTCTTTTTGCTTACACAGACGAAAACGATATTGTTAGGTATATTCTGGCAAAGTTGGAAAAGGTAAATCCGACAAGAGCGGGGGTATATCGGCGACTGTTTGAGGAACTCCTGGAGCGCAGAATATTTGTTGAAGATCTCGTGATTGCGCCTACCAATGACGGCGACGTTGTTCTGCAGCCACCTCATTGTCATCTCATTCAAGGCTCAGTATTTATAAGCAGCGTTGTACAGGAGAATGTATCTTATGTTTTTGATAAGGCTTCCTGGGAGCGGACTAGTGCGCTGGATCGCGCTTACTTGATCATGCACGAACTCATTTATCGAGAAGCTTTGTTGCCGGAGAATGCCCACCAGAATTCAGCGGCGGCTCGCAATCTTAATAGCTGGCTTTTCAGCAAAGTTGATGACTTGGAACAGAATGGTTGGAATGAGCAACTTGCGCAGAATAGCTTTAGCTATGGCGACTATAATGGCATTGCCATACAATTGGTTTACACCCAGGCATTGTCGCGTAAAAGAGGTCCTGCTCCTGTAAAGTACTACCCATCTGGGGCGCTTCATAAGGCCGTTCTTTATTCTAGCTTTGTATTAAAGAACACCTCATCAGCACCGTTCATTCGACAGTGCAAACCCGCAGCCCACACTCTTACATTTGATAGCTACGTCGAGTTCTATCCTTCGGGAGAAATAAAGAGACTTGTTTTTTCTGAACCACTTTTTAAATTCCCTGGATGTGATCTTTATCTGGGTAAATATAACGATCTGACTTTTTCCCAGAGCGGAGAAGTTGTACGTGTGGATCGTGTGTTTCCGCCTTTCTTCGATTCTTTTTAGAGCGTCCTTTTTGCGAGGTCGCTCTTGCTGTAACGTCTAATTTCAACTCAAGGCGCTCCCACATCTTAATCAGGGAGCGTTTTATCTGTGTAGGTACTTGAGCAGAACTTTCATCCTGTCGATAGGTTATTACTGGTGTTTGCGCCAGAAGTTTAAGGGGGGATGATGCTTTCTCTAAAAGGAAACATAAGCTCTAGATATTTTTTCTCGGGGCTGATGGTAATTATTCTCATTTTTGGATTTCAGAACTGTGGTCCGCAGCAGTTGCAATTTTCCGAGGTCGAGAGTCAAGTGGATCTGAGCTCTAGCGCCCCCCCACAGACAGAGAAAAAATCATGTTCCTTTAATGGCAGTGAGGTAAAGAGTGGCACGAGTGTCACAAGCTATTTAGTCTCTACTGTTTCCTTTGGAGAGTCCTGTCGTTCTCAGGTCCGTCATTGTGTCGATGGTGCCCTCTCTGGCAGCTACGAATATGCAAGTTGCAGCGTCGGGCAGCCGGCGTCTTGTTTGTTTGACGGAAAGACTATTCCGCATGGGCAAAGTGTTTCTGCGTATTTGAGTTCCAGTGTTGCTTTTGGCCAAAGTTGCACAATGCAGTCGAGAACTTGCGACAACGGAGTGCTGTCTGGAAGCTATACATATCCCGGCTGTTCGGTGGGGCAGGCCGCAGCTTGTGTGTTTGACGGTAAAACGGTTCCTCACGGTGGGAGTATTGTGGGCTATGCAAGTTCATCTGTGGCCTATGGGCAAAGTTGTAACGCGCAAACCAGAACTTGCAGCAATGGAGCTTTGTCGGGAACATATCCTTACGGTTCATGCAGTCCGGGGCAGCCGACCTCTTGTTTGATTGGGGGCAAGACGGTTCCTCATGGATCCAGCATTGTTACATACGCTGCGAATGTCGTTCCCGTGGGGACAAGTTGTCAAAGTGAATCTCGATTCTGCAATAACGGGCAACTAAGTGGCTCCTATACAAACACCACATGTTCTGTGGTTCCTGTTTGCGGCTCTTCAAATGGAATCGTGTCCTTTACTTATCCGGAGGCATCAACTCTTTGTCGTTTTGGTGTTGCTTCGGGCGTGTCTGGAGCGGGTACACATGAGGCGCCTTGGCGTTGGAATTGTACTTACGGTGGCGTGCAACACTCTTGCTCTCAGGTCCCGTGTTCGAAGATTTCAGTGAGAGTTCGATCTACGAGCGATGAGTCTGTGAGTAACCCATTCCTATCAATACCTTTTAATGGAATGTCATTTAAAATGAATGGACAGGCCGTTATTGTGGGAGGCGGAGCAACTCCGTCTATTTCCGAGGCTGGTATCACGACCTATACACATCTAGTGTCTATTTTTAATGGAGCGATTAGTGAAATTACGGGAAGTAAGGCGGAGATGATTTTGGGCGGAATCTTTACGTGGAAATCCGCAGGAACTGGAATTTCTCTTTCTGGGAATGATATGATTATTCAAGGTAAAAATCAAAAGGTGTCCTTCCAAGCCGGTGGATTTTGGTCGCTCTCTCCTACTAGTGGAGTCAGTGGAGGATTTGCCACGGATGTTGTCTGTAAAGAGTAGTTGTCGATTGTTCGGAGTTGGATTTTTGGGGGGGTATCGATGCCGGTGGGGTTGTTGATTGTAGCCTTAGTGCCAATTTTGTTATTCCAAAATTGTGGACGATTTCAAACTATGGCAGATGTCGCTTCTCAATCGGAGGCTGGGGTTGACTTTTGTGGTGCCGGCGGAACGGGCTGCGGCACAGAAACTCTTGCCAGTCAGTCTTGTCAATTTGGCGGACAGAGTCTGGCAGAAGGTCAAAGTGTTACGGCCTTTTTGAATTCCTCCGGCTCTTGTGTTTCAGAGCAGAGAGTCTGCGTGAGCGGTATTCTTTCCGGAAGTTATCAATATTCATCGTGTGATTCTGGTGCTGAGCGGTCGTGTCTCTTTAATGGAAAAACGATTGCAAGTGGTGAAGAGGTTGTTGCGTACTTAAAGTCGACAGTTCCGAATGGGGAGACTTGTAAGTCTGAATCCAGAAGTTGCCAAAAAGGGGTCTTGAGCGGTTCTTTTGAATATTCCTCTTGCGAGATCAATACATATCGTTCCTGTCTTTTTAATGGGATCACGGTACCCCATGGTCAGGCGATTGCCGCTTATTTAAGTTCTTCGGGAACGTGTCAGCCCCAGACTCGAACCTGCCTCAACGGAGCGCTCACCGGAGTCGGAGACTATGCTAGTTGCGTCGCCGTCGCCGCGGCACCGTCCTCGTGCCTTTTTGCAGGAAGAACCGTGAACTCTGGGGAATCCGTCGTTGCTTATGCGACGAGTGTGGTGGCTAGTGGAATTCCCTGCCAGTCGCAAGTTAGAACTTGTAACAACGGAGTTTTGAGCGGCAGTTGGCAGTTCTCAAGTTGCACAGTAGAACAACCCGCATCTTGTCTTTTAAACGGGCAAACCATTCCGCATGGTGGCTCGCAAGTACTTTATTTGAACTCCGTTGCTGATTCGTCTGGACGTTGTCCCACAGAAACGCGGGTTTGTACAAATGGAACGCTTTCAGGTTCTGCGAAATACTCGAGCTGCACTCAAAAAATCGTGTATGGCCCGAAAGACAATGGAAAGTACTTTGCTCACTTTTTGGTGGAAGCAAGTCAAACCGCAGAAATCAACGGATATGTGAACACCATGGTTGTGGCTGCGGATGAGGCCAGTTTGAAAGTTGCCGCTGATAAGAATTTTAGTGCGATCGCAGTGGTATCTTCGGCATTCTTTTATAAAGATCCCCAGACGGGAAAATTTGGGATGTATGCGGATTACAAAGAGCGTTGGGCTAAAATGGTACCGGCTCTTCTGAAATATAAATCAAAGGTCGTCGGACTTTATCCTTTGGATGAGCCTTACTGGCATGCGGTCAATACAGGCGTCTCTGTCGATACGATGTATAACTACTTAGTCACCGCGGCAGATTTGGTAAAAAAAGATTTTCCTGAGATTGCGGTCATTTATAACGAAGCATATCCAATGATAAGTAGCGATCTTCGTCTGCCTCCGAATTATGATATTTACAGTTTCGATTGTTATGATGGTTGGGACCTTTGCGGTTATCCTGTGCCTCAGCGGCCTCAGCATGTGCGACAGCCTTACATGAATATGTACAATTTGTTAAAAACGAAGGTGAATGCGCTGAACAGTGCGGATGGCGGCAAACGTAAAATGTTAATTCTTCCGCCGGCGTCTATTTATACGGATAGCAAGGGAAATATGGGGATGAGCGAAGTGCAACTTCGCCAAATCACTGACAGCTTTATGAATCTCGCTGCGACCGACCCGATGGTGTGGGGCGTGGTGACTTTCCTTTGGAACTCAATCGATGAGGCGGGAGGTCGCTGGTTGGGGTTGAGAGATTTAAGTCTTGAGACTCGACTTAAATTTAAATACTTCCATCAGCAATATACCGGCACTGATTCGAGAATTTCTCCGGTTGCTGTGACCGCGGGATCGACGGCCAGAGATTCTTCGATTGCTCAGTTTACGGATGGAAATCTTAAAACAGCCTGGAACAGTGGCAAACCTGTCGGAACTGATTCTTGGATTCAGGTGGATCTGGGTAAGAACCACTACGTTCATGAGATTTATTTAGCCGTCGCCCAGTTGCCTAATGGCGAGACCACACATGAAATTTGGGCAGGGCCCACAAGCAGCGAGTCCAGTATGGTGAAGCTGCATGTTTTTTCGCAGAATACGTCAGACGGGCAGATACTTTACCTGGCGAATTCGACTCTGCATGCAAGATCGGATATTCGCTATATCAAAATTAAAACGACGAAGTCACCATCGTGGGTGGCTTGGCAGGAGATTTTGATTCATGGAGTTCCTGCGCGCTAGAGATTTTTAAGGTCGAAGAGCGCGGCTCTCAAGTGGGCTGGCGCCTCCTCCCGCTCCCTAAGGAAAATACATATTTGGGAGCATTTTCTCTTTGAGTTTCTTCAAGAGAGCCCTTCAGTGATCCGAAAAGTCTATATGTTCGTGTGTTTTTGGAAGGAGTTTTGGATGAAGAGGCACAAATCATCGGTTGTTTTCATACTCTCATTGCTCCTGTTAAAGTCTCAAATGGTGGTCGCAAGCCCTGATTCCTTGTCTTACCAGGGAAAGATCGCTAAAGCTGATGGGACCCCTTTGGAGTATTCCGGTGTTTCCTTCATATTTGAGATAACATCGCATGACGGCGCCTGCGTTCTTTTCAGAGAACAGCGTAGTGGTATTAATATGGCCAATTCCAAGGGTGTTTTCGATGTGCCCATTGGTTTGGGGACGAGGTCTTTTCCGACATCAGGAACATATAAGTTTTCAGATGTGTTTAACAACTCCATTTCGCATGCTTGCGACGGAGGAGGGAATTATTCTCCAGCAGTCTCTGCAGAGCGACGATTGCGTGTGCAGTTTTGGGACGGGAAGGGCTGGCAGTTAATTTCTCCAGACAATGTGATCAGGTCTGTGCCTTTTGCGGTGCAAGCGACAAATACCGTGAAATTTGCGGATAAATCTTTATCCGAGTTCGTTCTTAAATCTATTATTCCCAGTTGTGATGCCAATGAGTTCTTAACTTGGGATGGAATGAATTTTACTTGTCTACCTGGGACGGCAGGCAGTGGAAGTCAGCTTCAAGGTCGTGCTGTTTCATCGGCGGCGCCAACAAGCAATCAGGTTTTGAAATGGAATGGGACCGCGTGGGCACCGGCAAATGATGAAGAGGGCAGTGGCGGTGGTAGTGGTGGAGTGAGCAGCGTGGATCTATCGGTGCCGTCAATAATGTCTGTGAGTGGGGGCCCCGTGACCTCCAGTGGGACGTTATCGGTATCGTTGAATGCCCAAAGTGCAGCCACTGTGTTTGCGGCTCCAGCAGGAGCAAGTGGTGTACCGAGTTTTCGTCCTTTGAACATCAGTGATATTAGATCGAATTTGGTCGCTCAAGGATTTTTAGATATTACTCAAGTCTGTTCCGCAGGAAAGGCCTTAGTCTATGTTTCCGCCACGGATCAGATTTCTTGCCAGAGTATTTCGATCGGTGGCACTGCCGGTGGAGATCTTGATGGATCGTATCCCTCACCCAGTGTGGTGAAACTACAAGGACGTGCGATTTCGAACGTCGCGCCCACAAACGATCAAGTATTAAAGTGGAACGGTTCTGCCTGGGCTCCAGCAGCCGATCAAAGCAATTCTGGAACAGTGACCAGCGTGAATATCTCAGTGCCTTCATTTATGTCTGTGTCTGGGGGGCCAGTGACTTCCAGTGGTACTTTAGCGGTGGCAATGAATTCTCAGTCGGCGGGTTTAATTTTAGCTTCCCCAGCGGGCGCCGCGGGGGCTCCAAGCTTTC
The DNA here is from genome assembly GCF_047637665.1 of Bdellovibrio sp. Lineage (NCBI taxonomy): Bacteria > Pseudomonadati > Bdellovibrionota > Bdellovibrionia > Bdellovibrionales > Pseudobdellovibrionaceae > Bdellovibrio > Bdellovibrio sp. The sequence goes on from NZ_JBLJBT010000022.1 coordinate 9,220, forward strand.
GCTCTTTGGCGTCGACGGATATTCCTGATTTGGATGTCAGCAAACTGATCAGTGGTGTTTTGCCGTTGGATCGCGGGGGAACTGGAAGCAGCACGGGGTCTATCTCTGGAACGGGGCCATTGGTTTTTGCCGCTGGAGGAGTGAATCAGAATGTCACATTGACTCCCAGTGGAACCGGATATGTGATCCTGAATAACAACGTCGGAATCGGAGTCAGCGCACCGGTCGCCAAATTGGAAGTTTCAGGTGAAATCAAACCCGGCAACACAGGCAGTGCATGTTCGTCGGCCACTGAAGGACATCAACGTTACAATCAGACATCTAAAGTCATGGAATTCTGCGATGGCAGTAATTGGCTTTCTATGTCTGGCGGAGGGGATTCTCTTGAGTGGTATTAAGGTCGCCTTATGCGGATTCATTCTTCTGTCGGTCGGATGTGTAAGCCGGCAGACGGGAGCAGAAAATCAAAGAGTCACTTTAACTGAATTCCCTGAACAGCAGCTCGAGTTTGTAGATTTTTATAAAAAAACACAGCACGAGTTGCCATCGGGAGAGTTTGTGGAGGTTTTATGGTACTAAAAAGAATATTATTTCTAAGTCTTGGCTTCTTCCTTTTTCCTTTAGCATCGCAGGCAATGACGCCTCAAAAATATTGCGAGTCTCTGGCCGCAACAAGTTGTGAGGTTTTGAATATGGATGTCCTGCCAGTAGCAATGGCTACAAGGGGTAGCCCTAGTGGCTCTGAATCGTTAGTGCAACAATCTTCACACCTTCTTATTAAGTATTGCCGCAATCAAAAGTTTCGTATGGCTTTTTACGATTACTCCACAATATACCTATCTCAGGGGTTTGTACCAAACTATGATGCGGCCGGAGCCAAAGTCAGTCTAACAAGGGCTAAAAATGGCGGCGTAGACACGATATCAGTCGAACTTTCCAGCGCGGGACTTTGCGGGATTATGCCGTAATGGTCTGAAGAGCGATTTTAAATTTAGTGGATTTGACGTTGTAAGGAATTGATTTGCAACTGCTCCCAATTTAGAAAAACAGGGAGAAAAATATTTTTCAACCAAGACACTGACAGCAAAAATTGTAATTCGAATTTTAAATAAACAGCAAAAATTTATAGCGACGATTTAAGTAGAGAATGATGCTGGAATAATCCTCGCAACGACTTTCATTAGAACAAACATCCAAAAAAATGGAGGATCTAATGAAACGAAAATCGTTACTATCACTTTCCGTACTTCTTGCGTCTTTTCTAACGATGAGCACAAGTTACGCTTATTATACATGGAGAGACTATAAAAGTATCGTAACCACCAAAGCGGCCATGGAGCCAGCCCGAGCCAGCAAGATCACGGGTGGTGGAGAAAATTACGAGATCTTTGGTGTTCGACTGGCTGATATGCCTATGGAAGACTACAAATTCGGCAAATTGAGTTTGCATCTTCTATTGGAAGAGCGTTTGGGACGAGGGGCCCAAGTCTCTATCTCTTTTGTTTTTCCGGACGAAACTTCAGAATCGCAAAGAAGAATGCTTGCAGAGACTCTTAGAGAATCCCTTAAGAACCACAGTGCTATGGCAAGACCTATTCCCGTGGGCTTCTTTAAGTATGGTGATTTGCCAGGGCAAATTCAGGACAATGTGGATCAATTGACAGTTGTGTTGAAAAGCGGAATATCTGATCAGGAAGTTTCGGCTCTCTTTTCCGAACTTTATGAGAAATTTAAATATAAATAAATCAATGAAGCAGGAGTTGTAATATGAAAAATAAGCTATTACTTTTTGTTTTGACCTTTATCGGAGTTTCTTCCGCGCAGGCGGGTATGCAGGATATCAAGTGCTTTCTGGCGACGGCCCAGAAAGTATACGATGAGCCTCGTATTGTGGTTTTGAATAAGAAGTCCGAGACCTCTTTGCAAGCGGACTTTTCGGCGGAAATATCTATTGGTAATCAACGGATTGAAGCCTCGGCTGTGGCCATCAAATCTTCTGATAGTTCTTTAACTCCGGCTTTGGTGGATCTTGAGTTGAGTGTGAAGGACTCCAGCGGAAAGGAAACTCTGCGCCTTCGTTCAAATGCTCAGATTGTCACGGATTCTCCGATCTCGGCGCTTTTGTCTGCGGAAGTGCCAGGAAATCTTCTTAAAGTGGGATGTTACCTCTAAATCTTGTTAGTGCCCTTGCCGAATTGGCGAGGGCACTTTCTTTCTTAGCGACATTCTTGATATAAATAAGCCAGCATACCGTCTGTCGTTTCCTCATTACCTAAATGCGTAAGTTGTTCCGGTCGTGGATTCATAAGGGGTTGTTGAGTCGGGCTGTTGAGGTAGAACTCTGTGAGGAGAACTTTGGGTTTGAGCGCCCTTATGTTGGCAGCCATTCTTAGGGCCTGATCAATAGGAACCAGATTGTCAAATATCTGATGCGCTATCAGAACTTTCTCCGTATTAAGATTGGCGACTTGATGCGCCGGTGAAGCTCCCATCTGAGTACCCTCATCAAAGCCGAAGATTGATTTCACGATGTACTGGGTTGGGGGATAACTCGTATTTTTTGCGGCAGAGACTAGATCTGTTGGGCCGAAGAGGCTAATGGCACATTTCAATTTTACGGGAGTGTCGGGGCGTGAAGCTTGCACCAGGGCCAGGTGTCCTCCTGCGGAGCCTCCTGCAATCGATATTTTGTTGGGATCGCCGTTAAATTGGACGATGGCGGTCTTTACAAAGCTGACAAGTGCGTTGACGTCGTCGGAACCAATTCTGTAAGAAGATGCGGGAGCCAAGGTTTGTGGAAAGACCCCCGCGGGGCTTGGTGCCAGGGTGTAATTCGCATTGATGACGAAGAATCCTAGGCGAGCCATTTTTTCCGCCGTCGCAGAATCAAGGTCCTTGTTGCCGCCGGCCCAACCTCCACCGTGAAGCCAGATCACCACGGGGATATTTTTCTTTGAGGCGTAGTCAGTGGGATAAAGAAGATCGAATTTGACGTTTCCGTTTTTACCAGGATAGTCCAGATCTTTTGCTATAGAAAATTGCTGATTCGGAAGTCGATTGGTGATCATGATCGCGCTGGATCGGGATGACGGTGGAAGAGATTCGTTGAGCAATCCTCTGGCGCTTCCCATCGTAATGCTGATTTGCAAAGGACCTGTTCCTGTGCAGTGGGATATGGTGACAATTCGTTGTGTTGACGAAGATCCAGAGACTCCTTTGCGACAACCTGTCGCCCCCGGGCCATAGAGCATGACATGTTTTGATTCAAGGGTGATCGCAGAGGTTCCGGTGAAGTTGATGGGAAATTTGAATTCAACGAGTGAGTCTCCCGAATGGCGATTCGGAATTCCGATATAGACGTTGCTCTTGGGAATTTCACAGATAAATATTCCATCCTTCCAGCAAGATGTTAAAAAGCTTACGTAGTTGTTGACGAGGTCGTAGGTAGGAACACAGGTGTTAAATAGTGGAGTAAAAGACTCCCCGCACACGAGGCAGCTTCCCCAGCGACTTCCAGTCCAGGTTTGCGTCCCAATCGCGTTATCTTTGAAGCAGGCCTTCGTGTTGGCAACACAACGGTTGTTCTCAGTATGCTGGCCAGACTCGCAACTGTTTTTTTGAGTTTGGTTTGATAAATCGTTGGGATCGTTTGAATCGGAAGAGGAACCAGAATTAAAGGCTGAAGTTGAAGATGGGTCCAAACTATAGAAACCAGGAGTTGGGTCTGTAGCAGGAGGGGGTGTTGCCTCAAAAGGCGTTGTGCTCTCGGGAGTTGTCTCAGACGTTGAACTGAAAGAGTTAGAATTAAGGCTTTCAAAGCCACCTTGCGAACAGTTTTGAAATGGAAAAAAGAGGAGCAAGAGACCTGCTATGACATAGGAAGGTCGTTTGTGATGACTGGTTCGGAAAGGCTTGGTCATTGATCCCCCTTTTTTTATTGGACGTTAGATCTTCTCGGCAAAAGAAGTCAGAACTTGTAGAGGGCGGAGTCGTACATGTTCGAGTAGGATCAAAAGTGCTCCCCGAATTAGAGTGAGGGGGGAGCACTTGTTTTGGAATCAGAGGGAATAATGTTTATATATATCACCACAAGACCGATGAATAGAAAGGGTGAGTGAAATTTAGCTTAAGGATATTGGTATGGCTTTTAGAAAGAACATGAATAGCGAAGGCTTCGGTTTGGTTGAAGTCCTGGTTGCCTTAGGCATTGTGGGGGTGGCGAGTGCCGCCATCTTGAGTCTGTTGGTAGGACTGAGTGGGCACATGCGATCTGCCGACAGCAAAGCCTCAGAGCTGGTTCTTGCTAACGAGATCAGTCAAGTGGTCAGTGAAGAAGAAAGATGCACCAGAGCGGTGATTGAAGCCGGAGAACAAAAAATAGATATTACAAAGCCATTTAAGATAAAGCTCAAACTTCCTGCCAGCGGTGACCTCTATGAGGGGGTTAAATTTGGATCGAACTTAGAAGTTAAAGAATTTTTTATTGATTCGTTTGAACCGATGGCAACAGACGTGGCCGGTAAAGAGAGAGTTGTCGGGGTGATGTGGTTAAAGACAAATGACAGCGCCGCTGGAGGAATACTGAGGAAACGCAGAAGTCTTGGCACTATTAGCCTTATATATGAAAGAGCAAATAAAAATATATTAAGCTGCTTTTCGCATTATATGGATCCTGGCGTGAGCTGTAAAAGTCTTGGTCTTAATTGGAACAGCGAAAACAAAACTTGCCGACAACCTGCAAACGTATCCTGTGAGGATATTGGTGGGGCGTGGGTAAATGGTAAGTGCGTTATCAGTCATCTTAGTAACAATGTCAGTATTATCGGTAAGTCTTGCAGTGGTGCCAATATCGCATTGGTCGGCTTTGATGGAGGGGGAAATCCTATTTGCAAGACTTTAACTGCCAGCGCCGGTGAGGGCAGTGGATTGGGAGGAGGAACTTCGTCGGCCTCTTCGGCTGATACGGGGGTTGCTGGCTGCCGAGGAGGAAATACAAATGTTCCTTCTCCAGATGGAACAAACCAATGTTATTTTGAGTGGGGTTCTGTATCTGCCGGGATGGCAATTTCTGTCGGAGGTCCTTATTTGAGTGCAAGTAGTGGGGGTCTTGGCAAAGCCACTTGTAAAGGAAATGACAAATGGGATTACCAATACGCTTGCCCCAGTTTAGATGCCCAAGGCAAGACCACTAAAACGATCTGTCAGGGTGGGTATCAGACCGGGAAGTCTCCCGATGGATCCAACACCTGCAGCTTTCAATGGGGTCAGGGCACGGAGGGGCAGTCTATTAATATTAAGGGAACGAATGGTGGGACCGGCTCAGGACATTGTCTTCCTGGCGTGGGTTGGGAGTTCAGTGTTCAATGTCCTAGTAAAGTAGCCGCTCAGGCGGACTGCCCGGGAGGCGGGCTTTCTTATGGGAAGTGCTATTTTACCTGGGATCAAACTCCAGCCGGCCAGTCTCCACGAAACATGAGAGATATCTCTGGGCGTGGAGCGACCGCTACAGGAATTATTTGTAAAAACGGTAGCTGGGATACCTCAGGACATAAGGTAAGTGGTTCCTGCAATTAGATGAGTCCATGGTTCGGGTTGGGCTGCGAACGGGAATTATATTTTTTGGAGATGCTATGAAGCTTCAAGCAAAAATCCTGGTGTTGATGGCAACAATTGTGGGACTAGGCTCTTTCGCGTTGGCGACGGCCCATGAGGAAGAGTATCTAAAAAAACGCTGCGGCAATACCTGTATAGATCAGATGGACTACTATAAACCGGAGTCCCCTTTGTCGCTAGCGGAACAGTTTGTTGTTCAAGCATATACGCGATCAAATAAAGTTGAAGACGATATCATTTTTCGATCTGCTCTGAATAAAATTCCAGACACGAAAATCAGGGGCTTCCGTGGAGGAAGTGCCACTTGGCTGAATATCAAAGAGGTCGGACAGGTTGTTAAAGTTAAATATTTCACTGGCATTTCCGCAGATAAGGAAATTGCTATAAACTTTGTAAAGGATCAACTTCTGGTAATTAAAGCTGTCACAGCGAAAGACATTTCAGGATATTCTGCCCTGAACGAGAAAGAACTTATTCTTCGTCCAGGGACAGTTCTTAGAGTGGACAAGATCGCGACCACGAAAGTTAATTTTTACACAGATGGCAAGAACGATATTCGTGAAGTTCGTCTTATCGAGTTAACTGAATTGCCACAGTAACCCCACGTACCAAATTAGGCACTGTCCAAACGATCGACATCTAAAATGAGGTGAGTTCGAGCCAGGGGCGGAGTGAGCTTTGCTTTACTCTGAAGTATGAATAAATCGCATCTCAAATCGAATAAAACCATTCCCTATTTATGGGGAGGCCTATTTTTGGGTCTCTCTTTGGTTGTGGCTTTAATGAGTTTTTTCTATGAGATTCATAGTGCCAGATCCGCGGTAGAACAGTATGTCGGGATCTGGGAGGACGATATTGCACGGGCTAAGATCTTCCAGGGGGATCCCACTTTGCAAAATAAGATTTTGCAGCAGCTCAAACAAGTCCATAAGGCTGTGGGCACCACCGAGGTTCAGACTCCCGAAAAACTGCAGTGTTTTTTCTCAACAGACGTGCCCCTGACTTATAACTCTCTTCCCGCCGGGAGTGTTCGAGTTTGTTTTAGCGGAGCAGAGCTATTTTGGAAGTCCCTTTTTTCTCCCGTGTTCATGGTGGGTGTTTTATTGGGGATGATCTTTCTGGGAGTTGGAGTTCGTCGCGAATTCTTGAGTCATCTTCACGAGCAAAAATTAGAGGCGGAGCTGGCTTTAAATAAAGAACTTTCAGCCATGTCCCGTCAGGTTGCTCACGATATCCGTGGCCCGTTGACGGCTCTGACGACTTTAAGTCAATTGTCTCATGAAATGAGTTTAGAAAAGAAAGAGCTTTTAGAATTGGCCGTGGCTCGCATTCGTGGCATCGCCGAAGACCTTTTGACAAAAGGGAAGAAGGAAAAATCTCTAGAGATATCATCCGGCAAAACACAAGGACCAGACCTTTCTGGGGTGATGATTTCATTATTGAAGGAGTATCGGTTTTCTCACCCTCGTGTCGAATTTGCATGGCATAATCATATCTCTTCTCAAAAGGCGCTGGTTTCTATGGACTCATTGAAGATTCAAAGAGTCGTCAGCAATTTGATTAATAATTCAATCGAAGCGCTTCCGGAAGAGGAAGCCTCTATCAACGTCACCTTGATGGAACGACATGAACACTGGCTTTTACAGATTATGGACAATGGTTGTGGCATTCCTGAAGAGGTCTTACCGCGTTTGACTCAAGAGGGAATGAGTTATGGTAAAGATCACGGCCATGGTTTGGGCCTTTTTGACGCTCGCAAGACGATTGAAGCCATCGGTGGAGAACTGCAAATTCGCTCTCGACAGGGGGTCGGAACTCAAGTGGTCTTGTTGTTCCCCAAAATAAGCGAAAATCTTTCTCAGATTTCCTAAATATCTGGCATGCTCAAGGGATGTACACATCCTGGAAAGCTCTTGCCGTCAATAACGAATCAGAAATTCAAAGCTCTTCTCGCCTGAAGAAAGTCCTATGGGCTAAAGATGGAATGTTGTTGCCGGTCATCATTATGTTCATGTTAGCGTCTCTTCTTTCATTGTTCTTAGGGGGATTTTTTTTCTACCTCTCCGTGACTCACTACTTAGGATGGGGGGCGGGTTTGGGGACGACGCTGGTGATGATTGTGATGGCCATCTTATTTGCAGTGGGAGCTCGTCTTTTTCACAGGGAAAGAAAAATGGATCTTATCCGCAACTATCTTTTGCGACCTCAGGATTTTGAGTTTGTGACGGGAACCTTGGAGTCGTTCTCTTACTCTTATGACTCTGGTGGAGGTGTGCATCGGGGGCGAATTCTTGTGAAAGGGATGGCTCGGGATTCTTTGGGGAATGAACTCTTGGCGCTTGAACAGTTTTCTTCTCGCGTGTGGCCTTTTACAACGGGCGAATTAGATCAGCAGATTCAAGAGGGGGATGATTGGTACTCTTTGAAAGGGAAACGTCAGACTTTACCCATCAAAGCTTACTTCTTGTGTGAAAAGAGAAATCCTCGAGTCGCAGCCTTGGTGGGGATTGATAAACACTTTATTGAAAAAGCTTTAAAAAGTGCCGAGATACCTTTTTAGAAATCAATCTTCAAACTTGATCCCAAGAACCTTGTCGATAGTTTTCTCGTAAATATCTCTTTTGCGGGCCTTGGGAGCTTCTTTCTTTTTGGGAACTCCGGCCGAAAGAGGTAAAGAAAGATAAAGATCTTGTTCTTTCTCTGCAGTCAAAATTTCCACCTTGAATTCAAGATCTTTGCAGAGGGCTATGAGCACCAAGGGTTGTGCAAGAATTTCGGACGGGGTGATTTGCAATTCGCTGACGTTCAAAGTTGTAATTTTAGTCTTCAGCTTATTTTCGTCAGGATTTTCAATATTGGTGATGGCGCAAGGAAAAGTTAGTAAAGTGGGGCTGTGAGGTTCAACCGAGGCACGAGATTCGACCTGAGCGGGAGTGGGCGTCGACTTTTTGAAAATCATTTCTTCCACTAAGAGCCCCCAAGGGTTTTCCAGAGTCCGCTCCGCACTCACTAAAGAGATCTCGAGCGTAACCGAAAGATCGCTTTTTAAACGCTCTTCCGTGATCTGCAAACTTAACACTCCTTCATAATGATTTTGAGATGTCCTCTTGAGTGAAATCAATTTGCCAAGTTGGGACAGATTTTTTTGCTGGATTTTCTCTCGCAGTCTTCTCACTTCACGCAGTCGTTCTTCTCTTAGGCGTGGATCCATAAGGAAGGCCAAGGACGTCTGAGACTGCCAAAAATTATTGGAGTCATAGTTGAAGTAGCGTTCCAGATACTGGCGCAGAAAGGTCGTCTTTTCCATTTCCCCCAGTAGTGTATTTTGTAAGGTGTCTTTTCCCACATCCATTGTCACCGCGACGACGCGGGGATTGTTTTTAAGGCGCCAATACAGAAAACTGACAGTGAAGGCCCAAAGAAGACTCAGAACCAACAAGGCGGAGAGAACCTTGGTCTTCATTATTCACTCTTTTCCAGGGGTAATATCTCCATCATACGATCACGATGATATCTTTTGTTGGGACCATCTGGCACCCATTGGTCAATTTCATAAAGTTTGATGCGCGCTTTTCCGCCATGAAAATACTTTTTATCTGCAGAGCGAATCTCTTCCTTCAGCAAGGTCGAGGGACGGTTTTGAAATAGATCCAACTCCGCTTTGAGTTTCTCGTTTTCAAGTCGCATCACCTCAAGATCTCTCTCATCACTAAAGTAATAGTTGGCAGCGACGGCAGAAACCACGCCCAGGATTCCGCCCCAATAAAGAGCATGCAACTCAGGACGCTCGTCGTTGGGAGCCGTTCCCGCTCCGATCGCAGCACCGATGCCGATGCCGACCGCCGTCGTGGCTAAGCGGCTCTTTTGGTTGGTCGCGCAAGAGACAGAGAAGAAGAAGCAAAGACAAGAAAGCAAACTCACTGTTTTCATGTACACAAGTTTAGGTTTAAAGCCTTATGGAGGCAAACCTTTGCTTGCTAGCTTTTGGGCTGGATTCTTTATTTCAGAAGATGTTTGTAGAGCGGAAGATACATATCGTTCTCTGGAGAGACTTCCAGATCAGACCGGGATGGTGAGTCGGTAAAAACGACGGGAGCATTTTGTATCAGAGCCAAAGGGCAGCACTCGTCGGCTTCTCCCATCATCAAAACGGCCGCCGTTGCCAAGCTGTCGGCATGATTGATTTTGGTCATCTTTAAGGGTCTTCCAAAAATATCTTTTTGGCCGATCATATTCTTCACCGGATGAAATCCTGCAAAAGCCAGGGAGGCTCCGACAACCCCCAGACGCAAAGGTCCGGTGTGTGAGTCTGTGAGGATAATTCCCAGTTCACGAAGTCCCAGCCGTTCCTTCAAAGCTGTTCTTAAAGCCTCTGCCGACTGATAGGGATCCTGTGGATAGAGAATGTAGTCGCCATTTTCAGAATTGGATTCATCAATTCCCGCAGCGGGAAGTAAAAGGCCGTGTTTGATGGTGAGGCTGACGCCGTGACCGATTTCCCCCAGATAATAATCGGCCTCTTGGCGGATCAAACTTTTTTTGTCGACGCTGTCATGAGCGACCAGGCGATTTTCCGCGAGGCTGACAATTTTGGAGGTGATTGTCAGAATCGACCGCTCCGTGCAAGACGAGCGGTCGATATGCTGAAGGATGAACTCCACCAAGTCATTTCCCGGATGAAAGACGGAAGTATGAATAGGGGAGATCATCAAGGGTAAAGTCACGATTATCCTAATTTCTGAATGATCGCGTCGGTGAAAGAAACCGTCGTTCCTTTTCCGCCAAGGTCACCCGTGCGTGCGTTGATATCAGAAAGAGCTGCAATCAAAGCTTTCATAATTGCATCGGCCTTGGCATTTTCTCCAACGTGTTGAAGCATCATGACTGCCGATTGCAACAAGGCCGTCGGATTGGCTTTGTTTTGTCCCGCGATATCAGGAGCAGAACCATGAACGGCTTCAAAAATCGCCGCTTTTTCGCCGATGTTTGCGCCAGGAACAACTCCCAGTCCGCCAACCAATCCGGCGCAGAGGTCACTTAAGATATCTCCGTAAAGATTTTCTGTGACGATCACATCAAACTGTTGAGGTTTGGTTACCAACTGCATGCAGGCATTATCGACGATCACATCTTTGGTGGTGATGGACGGATATTGCCAGCCGACTTCCTGTGCGACTTTCAAGAAAAGACCATCGGACATTTTCATGATGTTGGCTTTATGAACGATGGCAACGCGAGGCTTTCCTGTTTTTTGCGCAAGATCATAGGCGTAACGAGCGATGCGCTCTGAACCTTTGCGAGTGATGCGTTTAATACTTTCCGCCGTGTTTTCATCGACCATGCGCTCGATGCCCGCATAAAGATCTTCAGTATTTTCACGCACGATCGTGAGATCAACATCCGGGCAGACACATTGGACTCCAGGCAAAGAGCGCACGGGGCGTACGTTTGCATAAAGATCAAATTTTTGTCTCATGGTCACGTTGATTGATTTATGTCCGCCACCGACGGGAGTAGTCGTTGGGCCTTTGATGGCCAATTTATTTTTATTGATAGAGTCGACAGTCGTTTGCGGAAGAAGTTCACCCAAACTGTTTAAAGCCACTTCGCCCGCTTGGTGTTCTTCGTATTCAAAGGGGGCTTTTACGTGTTTCAGAACTCGGATCACCTGAGTCATGATCTCAGGGCCAATACCATCACCGGGAATCACAGTCAGTTTAGTCATTGTGGGACCTTTCGTTGTATGAAGGTCTTCCTTCTATCAAAGGTGGCCCTGGTTTCCAAGGATTCGTGACTTGCGCGCGAGCTGGTAGGGGGAGCTTTTTTAGGCTCCCTACCAGGAAGGTAGGATGTGGGGGTGGGCTTGGTGGCTCATAAGGTCTCCCCGAAAGGGGCCGGAGCCGGTTTGTCTCATTTCGAGACGTTGATATCCCTTAGAGCAAGCCCTGGGCCAGGCGGGTCAGAGCCTTTTTGCACCACACTTTGCGGCGTGGGGGTGTTGGAATCTTTGACACTAGAAATGTCTTTAAAATTCAGCAGGTTAAGTGTTTTTTGCAGATCTGTCTTAAGCGCTGACAGCCACCTCTTGGCAAATATGAATTTGGGTAGGTTCTAAAGAGGATCTTGGAAATCCTCGTAATGACAGTGGGTTAGCGCTTTAAAGGGGGCTGGTGCCGCTTGGTCCTGTCTTTGTATTGAAGAACAGCAGTGGAGGTCGCTCTCATGTGGAAGTGGCTAGGGACCGCAGTGGTCCTCATCTCAATTTTAACGATACAAGCCTGTGCGCCGAAGTCTCAGGAAGACTGTGGATTCGTGCAAAACGTCTATGGCGAACGTATCTCTTGGAAGAGTGATGTTCCGGTGACGATGTATCTTCATTCTTCGATTCCAGAATCCATGGTTCCGTCGATTGTGGCGGCTGCGGATACTTGGGAAAAAACAGCGGGAAGAAAGCTCTTTAATATCATCACCTATCCTCGTTATACCGGGCCTATGAATCCTCACAAAGATGGCGTGAATGTGATCTATCTTATGAATTCTTGGGAGGACAACCGTTCTTCAGAGCAGGGAAGAACCAGCGTCTATTGGATTGGTGACCTCATTAAAGAAGCGGACATTCGCTTGAACAGGGCTGATTTCGGTTTTTATTGGAATGGGCAGACGATCACGCGTGCCGCGAAATCAGACCGCGCCAACTCTTCTCCAGTCAATATTGAAGCTTTGGTGCTCCATGAAATGGGGCATGTTTTGGGACTCAAACATAAAGATGGTGCGGGTTCTGTAATGGCCACGTATTTAGCGAGTGGTGACGATCGAGTTCGGTTGGCGTTGGCCGATGAAAAGGCTTTGCAGTGCGAGTATTAGGATGCTCAGCATTGTAAAAAGTCCATGTAAGTTTATTTAAGTTGTTGGAAGTGAAAGAACATAACTAGACTTTTAGTTCTGCGCCAGAAGCAGACAGAGGAGAGCAAAATGAGAGTGATCAATTTAGATAAGAACACACAGGTAGAAACTGCAGTTGAGTCTTATTTGGGATCTCTTTCTGAGGTTTCTCCTGTGACTCATAAATCTTACCATGAGCTTGCAGACACTCCGGTTGTTGAGTCAGATTCTTTAGCTCAGCTCAGTGCTAATATTGAGATGCTGACAGATCTTCAGGCGCGCCTTTCTTTCTTGATGAGAGAAGTACGTTACTTGATGAAGGTTTAATCTGAATTAACCCCACCCTGAGGGTGGAAAACACCCTGAGACTAACTTGTGTTAGATGACAGCAATTAGATATATCGCTCTAATTAGCGCATGGGAAAAAATCTCGGGGAATTTCAAAAGCATATCCAAAGCCATTTTGAAAAATGGGGTCTCACCAAAACAGAGTGTGAGATCGGAATGTTTATTCTTCGAGGTCTTAGTCTTAAGCAGATCGCAGAAAAGCGCGGCACTTCAGAAACTACCACGCGACAGCAAGCTTTGAGCCTTTATAAAAAGGCGGCCGTTGATGGTCGCCATCAGCTGTCTGCATTTTTCATTGAACATCTTTTAAATTCTTAATTCAAAACAAACTAAGCTTTGCGATCCAAGCGGATCATGTTGCCTTTGGGGATATGATAGACCACCCAGTCACCTTGGCGCTCTCGGGTCATGCCTTCGGTGATGACGGGTTTTTCAAAAGGAAACTCTTCGCGGAAGGTTTGGAAGTTGGAGCTGCTGACGATCTTTCCATCATCTTCCACTCTATCTTTGAACGAGCGTTGACCAGTGACCGTGGCCTTGTCGTTTTGAATGGTCACCTTTACGGAATCTTTTTCATGCTCGGGGACATAAGCTTTGAGGATGTAGAAATCCGGATTTTCTCGAATGTAGCTGCCGCGATCTTCGACCTTATAGAACGGGTCATCCTCTTTGTTGGCGTATTTTTCGGTCGCCTTGGTGAGGTCTTTGCGAGATTCAGCTAACTGACGTAGATATTTTTGGTTCTGAATGTCTAAAGACTCACGCTGTGCAGACTCATTTTTTTGGTAAATACTTTGGAACCGTTCGTGCTGAAGCTTAAGGTGGTCCTCATTGGCTTTTTTGTTTTGCATGATCCGTTCAGAGTATTGTTTATTGACGCGTTCTTCTTTGGCAGTCCATTGTTTTTGTTGCTGCTCATAGCGTTTCGCGGAATTGTCTTGAAGGCGATTGAGCTTGTTCTCTTGCTGTACTTGTTCCCTTTGAATCTGTTGTTCGCCTTTTTCCTGGAGTTTACCGTACTCTTTCTCGTTGCGAGCCCGCACGCGTTCCTGCACACTGCGACCGCGCTCGACTTCGTTGCGAAGACTCATATCATTTTGTTCACGTTGACTGCTCAGGCGCTTTTCACTGAATTCATTGAGTTCCGACATGTCACTGTTGTATTTTTGTTTGGCCTGTCGAACGTCTTCAGATCCTTGGGTGCGGATTTGTTCAATACGGTTTTCCGAGTTCTTTTCGATCTCTTCAATTTTTTGACGACTGTCGGCCTGGGCCCGTGCAACTTGTTCCTGTCTTTTTTGACGGGTGTCGCCTAGTTTTTCCTCATAGGTTTTTTGCAGACTCTGCATGCGGGTGTTGTATTTGTCAGAGATACGCTCTCGCTCCAAAGAGGCTTCTTCAGCCATTTCTTTCTGGCGATTGCGAATATGATTTACGGCCGCTTCATTCTGTTCACCGATAGCCGTTTTCTTTTCGCTATAATAGTCCCGAAGATCCGCGATATCCGCTTCGTTTTCTTTGACGATCTGCTTTTTTTTGCGTGAGTATTCCGCTTGAAGATCATTCAAGTCAGCTTGCTGAGATTTACGCGTGGAACTGTCAATCGACGACATGTATGTAGTGTATCAAAATAATACAGCTACATTAAGGTGCGGGATTTTCAGAACTTGGAATCTGGCCTTTGGGGTTGGGGCAGTGAGGTTGAAAGCCGTCTGTGCGGCCATAGCAGCGCCAAGTATCGATGTAGGTGACCTCTTCATCGGCGGCGACGGGATAGTAGTAGCGATATTGAATGTGATCCAGAGTGCTCTCAACCAGACGGAAGTCGGGCGATAGCGGAGTGGCCGAGCTCTCCACGGCTTGCGGTGCTTTCTTTGAGATCTTCAATAAAAACACCCGGTACTCGGCATGACCAAGTTGGGGGAGTAAAAAAAAGAAAGCCGATAAGAAAACTCGATATTTCACAAATCTCCCTATCGGCTTTGCGGTGGGAAACTTAATCAAAAGGTCCTGGTCCTAGGATATCAGGAGTCGTGTGCGTTGCATTAAATATCGCAAGAGGTGTCGATTTAAGGCTCTAGGAGTTTGACGGTTTGGGGAAGTTTGCATTTTAGAGATGGAAGTTGGGAGAAAGTGCCTAAGTTTTGGGCGGAGTTTTTACAACTGTTCGCGGGATCTTCAAAGTCCGGCCATCCGTGAGCAGCCTTCCTGACGAGCATCCAGCTCGTCAGGCCAAAAATCGTGGAGAGACCTCAGGTAAACACTCTTCTTTCCTGGCCACGACGGCCAGGAAACAGCCTTCCATGGATGGAGGAAGATCGTTTTATTGTTTCTGCTGAACAGAGGAATGAGTGTTCTTATTAGTGACTATGCTCGTGATTAGCTCTAACCGTATTTTCCACAATATGAAAGTAAGCGCGAACCAGCATTTGATAAGACTCAGGGTCGAGGGCTTGCAGATAAGCCATCTTCTCAAAGTAGGTTTTTTTCGCAATCAAGGCAGTCATGACATCTTGGACTTTCTTCATCTTATCGAAGCTGTAAAAGTCCTTGTCGTCTTTCACTTCCTTTAGAACATCCGCGATGGCTTTATTGTCAAAAAGAACATGAACACCCATGGCAGAATGAGAGAGCAAAGCCTCCATTCGTTCCAAACTTGTCTCTTCTATATTGACCAAGAGCGCCTCCTTGGCAGCTGCTAGTTCCGATGGTGAGGAATAATTCTATATGTTGCAAGACCAAAAATGCGACTATGACGGGGCTTGTCGTGTGGGTGCTTTTTCTAGTTGTTGGTGATCGGGAATGTCTCGATAATAGAGAATGAGGGATACTGACTATGGCGAAAACAAAATCTCGGGCACAAAAGAAAACAACCAGCTCTTCAGAGAAAGAGTACATCATTGTTGATGAAGCAGCAGGACTTATTTTCGAGTCTGAAAAGGAGTTGTTAGGCTATTTTCAAGGCGCCATCAATAAGCTTGAAGAAGAGTATCAGTCATTAAGGGCTCCGGAAGATTTTACGGATGAAGAGCAGATTGCTCGCGAACACTTCTTGGAGGCCACTCTGGATGAACCGGATGAGGTTTGGTTGGATGACAAGACCATGGAGGACTTTGCCATCTATCACTTCATTAAATCTTTCGAAGAGGGGGCCGAGAGTTTCAAGTACGTAGCAGTGTCCTATGTATCGTCGGAAGATGAATACCCCACTTTTGTCTTTATCCATTTCCCTACAAAAGACAGCCGTGTATGGCAGAACTATCAACGAGGCGAGTTGGTCTACGACAAAACCTATGAAGAAGTGTCAGGCGGTTCTATCGAAGGGGATGCCTTGGGGGAGGGAGATCCTCTTGCCATGGGGCTTTATATGGCCATGTTGAAAGTGCGTGGTGATAAAGACATTCCTCAGGATAAGTTTCAAGATTTTGCGGCTCTTCGCGAAGAAACGATTGAAAGCGCAGATGAGATCTGGCGCAAGAATGATCTGGACGGAAATGTGCTGGTCAGTTTTATCAAAGAATTTCCCGATCACGAGACAGCCAAGGATTTGGTTTATATCGCCGTCACTCAGGAAGATGAGAGTTCTAATGTTCATTCACTCTTGTTTTCATTCCCGACGACGGATCCGACTTTAGTGGATCGTTATCGTCAGGGCGAAAACCTGCAGGCCGAAGAGGTCAGTCAGGAATCCGCTCATTAGAAGCAAAAGTTATTAGTCATGGACTGGAACTGAGATGCTGAAAAGCCTTGGTTTGCATAGTTTTTCAAAGGGTGAAGATCTTGAAGAACTTGCGCACGAGCCACACCGGAAGACTCATAAGCATAGTCTGCGGGGTTTGCGTAGAACAAGGGAAGAAGCGCATCGGCTTGGCTAACAGCTTTGTTGGTCGATACGCTGTAGTTTGTAATCTTCAAAACATCGTATTCACCATTTGCATCCTTAAGGTCTACCAAGAAAGTCACGTTGGCGAAGAAGGTCGCGGCATCTGAATAGCTCATGTTCTTAGCGATGGCAGAAACATCACTCCAGCGAAGGGTGTTCTTCCAGCCAGTGATCGCTTGGCCATTTGTGGGGTTTACCAAGATGAATTTGAGAGCTGTGCTATCCAAATAGGTGTTGCCACTTGAGTTCGCAAGCCATTTCCACATAGCGATATATGTTGTGCTCTCTTCGAAATTGGAAGGAAGGGCAGTCAGGCGAACACTAACATAGTCCATGCGAACTGTGTTTGAAGAGTCCGTATATGTTTTAAGTTTGGCACTGATTTCAGTCCCAGTTACTTGGTTACAGTGGGCAAGCGGTTTGGAAGAAGTAGAGGTATCTGTTGAGCGACTTGAAAGATCCGATGTCCCTACGGCATTTTTTGAAGAGCCACAGGCAGTTAAGAAAGAAACTGCAGTGAGCGTAAGGATGGTTGTGATGAGTTGTTTTGAATTTTTCATAAAGCCCCCTATGCCATACTCTAAAGCAAGGGGGGTGCCATATATCATAGTGGGGCGCACAGAAAAACCCTGTCTTTTCAACGGTTTAATTTATTCCACAATCTCACACTAAGACGTTCTCAAGGTGGGGCGTCGAACTTATTGAAAAGTGCCGTGCCGGAAGTGTCACCCAAAGCCATTCCAAGGAGCTGTCCTTGGATATTACAAAACCGCAAGGGGAGAGATCTTGGTCCGAACAGAACTTTGTTCCCTACAGACACCGTGCTAATCTTTGGGATGCTTAATATCCTGAAGTGAGGGCGGGTTAAAGATTAATACTATGAATATTTCGGCGCTTCAGATTCTTCTTGGATTTTATGTTGGGACTGTTTTAATCAGCCTTATTGTCACTTTGATACAGTACTACACCGATCGACAAAAGATTCAAAAATTGGTTTTACTTTACTGGATGGGGATTTTGGTATCATCCATCGCGAATCTTTTTGCGGCCAAATTGGATCCTTTGTTGATAGTCATCATCAGCACTACGGGTACTTTTTTGGGACAACTTGTTTTAGCGATGTGCTTGGCTGAAATCCGTGAGATGCGTTTTAAGATTTTGAACCTTTTGTTTTTTTATCTCTTTTGTGGAGCTTTGACGGTGATTTTATATTTCAACCACACGAGCTTTCCTGTCTATGCGACGCCAATGGCTGTGGGGGGCGTTTCTCCGGTATTTTATATCGTCTATTCGGCTTTGCGCAGGAAGGTGAAGCCATTTTCTGTTGTTCAAAAGATGTTCATCGCGGTTTCGATTGCAATGAACTTTCATTATTTAGATTGGCCATTGGTGAGGGGACAAGCAGAGTATTTATTTATTGGGATGGTCATTGCTTTTGCGATTCTTTACATGCAGTCCATCCTGATGCCCATGATGGTCAATGAAAAGGTGCTGCAGGACCGGAACGATCGCCTTGAGGAAGAGGTTCAGTATAGAGCGGCTCAATTCACCGAGACGCAGAAACAGCTTTGGGACGCCAATAAGCTTGCCAGCATTGGCCGGATGGCAGGCGGAGTTGCTCATGAGATCAACAATCCTCTGACGATCATCAATATGTATGCGGATACAATGCAAGAAGAAGCTCAGAGCGGAAAGATGAGTGTCTCGGAGGTGGCGGAAAAATCAGCCAAGATTCAAGAGGCCGTCACGCGTATTGCCCATGTCACTGATGGACTAAGAAAGGTGGCCAAGGATCATCGCAGCATGGAAAGAACTGAAAACGATCTGGGCCAGATTGTGAATGAGACGCTCTCTTTTTGTAAAGACAGGCTGAGAGTTTTGGATATTTCTTTTAGGGCGGAGGTGCCATCACAGCCATTGCCCCTGTTGTGTAACTCGGGAGAGATCTCTCAGGTTATTTTAAATCTGCTTAACAATGCTATTGATGCTTTGGCGAACCGATCGGATAAGTGGATAGTCCTGTCGGTGAGCATGAAGAACGGATTTTATGAACTGAGCGTTCAGGATAGTGGCCACATTGATCCGTCAATCGTGCCCAAGATTATGGATCCTTTTTTTTCAAGTAAACCTCGGGGTCAGGGAATGGGGCTTGGTTTGAGTATTGGCCGGGCCATTGCTGAGAACCACGGAGGGCGAATGTACTTGGATACTCAAAGCACCAGCACTCGATTTGTTTTAGAATTGCCACGACTTGGAAATCTCACATGAAGTATAAAATTTTGGTAGTGGATGATGAACCTGATATTGTTATTCTTCTGGCGAAGTTCTTGGAAAAGGCCGGCTATGAAGTTGAGTCCGCAGCAAATGGTCGTGAGGCTTTTGATAAGATCAAGTCGTGGGCCCCTGATCTTGTGATCAGTGATGTTCAGATGCCGGTCTGGGATGGTTTTAAGTTGCTCAAGAATCTTCAAGATCTTCCTCAGAGTACACCCACCCCAGTTCTCATTGTTTCCGGATATGTTGGGGGGAGTGAGATGGAGCTGACTCACTCACGGCATTTTGCGGGTTTTATTGCCAAGCCCTTCAACATCCGAAGAATGATTGAAGTGGTGGATTCCTTTTTTAAAGAGCGAAGTTCCGTCGCTCCTGTCTAAAAAGACTCCCAACCGTGGATGGCGTCGTCGTCCGACGGGCAGGAAGGGTTGACCGCAAAATGAGGGCACTCGACGAGGGCCTTGTATCTTTCCCCATGCAGATCATCAAAGATGAAAACTCCACGCGTGTAACCATTCGGGCCGGTATAAAGCCCTTTCAGAGCGACGATGGCACCGTTTTTTTGTTTGCCGCTGATGGTGCCAGGGCACGCATCAGATCGATCTTCCGTAAGAACCGCTTCGACGACTTCAAACTCGGAGTTTTGATTCACACTCACTGTGCGAATTTCACTGTTGGCAATCTCGATCGGTTGCAGAAATTTGTATTTAAGGTTGTTCTCGCGAGTAACGGCAGGTCCGTAGGCAAGGCACGTCACAAGAAGAGTCGACGCCATTAGCGACATTGTTGACCTCTTTGTTTGAAAGTTTCTCCCCAGCGAACCGCGGGACTCCAGGTGGAATCTGAAACAAGATGATTGTCGATCATTTTAAGAAACAACTCCCAGGCATCTGTCGCGCGAAGACCTGTCAAGACCGGGCAGCGTTTCAAAAGCTCTTTGGCGTCTTTGATGTCGCCCAGAGCATCAGGGATATTGTATTCATTTTTTCGCCAGAACATCAGATCATTGAGCTGGCCATAGGCTTCACGCAATCGAGCATCTCGCTTCGTCGTCGCG
Organism: Bdellovibrio sp.; assembly: GCF_047637665.1. Classification (NCBI taxonomy): domain Bacteria; kingdom Pseudomonadati; phylum Bdellovibrionota; class Bdellovibrionia; order Bdellovibrionales; family Pseudobdellovibrionaceae; genus Bdellovibrio; species Bdellovibrio sp. Next base: position 29,277 of record NZ_JBLJBT010000022.1, read on the forward strand.
TGTTCATCCATCAGGTCCGTAGAAAGGCAGCGCCCACCATTGTTTTGAATGGCTTTCCAGGCGTTAGTCACTGCATCCACACGGCCTTGCCAAAGGTTGCAGATACTTTCGATGACCACATCGCTGCGCTCATCAATTGTCGGTGGGCGCAGGCGTATTTGACGACGAATGGTTTCATGCCACTGATAGATCTGTTTGCGGGTCGGGCGGATCTGAGGACTCCATCCTGCGATTTCAAATTGTTCAGGGCTTGCCAAAGAGGGGGTTCTGGCTGCTTTCCAGGCGCGGAATCCTCCCAGGCGACTGATTGGCCAGGAGTAAGGATTTCGTGTCGTGATTAAATCGCGGACTTTGCTGGGGGTTGTGGAGTACAGGGTTCTGATGAATCCATTTTCTTCAATTTGGATAAGGGTTTCTGCGTGTCCACCGCGTGTTCCAACAATGTTTTCGTCTTCGCGGCTTAAGGTGGGATTTACAAAAATAATTCCAGGACGGAAAGTTTCGCGGCTGATTTGCACAGGGTAGGTGTCATATCCCAGGGTTTGGGTGCTGGTCAGATCCGAAACGTGACGAATGAAACGGCGGACTTTTTCTTTAGCGGATAAACTGTCCCAAGAAGTCATTTCATTGCTTAAGTTGGGTCGCATGTTTTCAATATTTGTGAAATTCACTGGCAGCGAGTTTTCATAGGCAAAGATGATCCGTGCCGCATACACAGCATCCGCACAGTCTGTGGGGATGCCGTACCAGGCGCTGGAGGGATTAGAGAAGATGTCGTACTTGAAGGTGTCTTTGATCCACTGAGAGTACTGCTCTTCATAAGCTTCAGACCAAGTGTTGGTGGCGTCCCAAACTTTAGCTTGGCCGTGGACGGAGAGCAGTAAGAGAGTGGTTAAAAGGAAAGCCTTCATAGATAAACCTATAAAACATCCACGGACAGATTTACTTCCGTCATATAAAGATCATTGGGGCGGAGGTCTGTTGAAGCCTCTTTGAACTCATAAGTGATTTCACAAAACCGAGGAACCTGTTGCGGGGCTCGGGAGTTTAAAACCAAAGAGGTTTCTTTGAGAGTCCCATCAAAAGGGGCCCAGTTGGTGACATAGTAATAGTCCGTCAGTTCGGAGTTAGGACTTGTTTCATTGGATTTTCGCGCATCAGATTGTCTGTTGCGCAAGTCACAGGCTGTGGTGATGCGATAGTAAAGGTTCGCCATCTTTGCATAGGCAGTCATGGAGTGATAGACGGAGGCGATCACGCTATACTCTTTTTCAGTCAAATCATCCTTGCCCTTTTTGTTCGCCACGGGACCCAAATAACAAACGTGAACTTTGTAACCCACGCCCATCTGTTCAGTTGTGAATGCCAGTTTCAGATCCGTGATTTTTGCGGACCATTGTGCTTGGCTTGTGAGGGGGGACGGCGAAGATTCACTCAAAGAGAATCCACCGCTCACGATTCTCCAGGGCGAGTTCGCGTTTTTGGTGAGATCTTCATAGGTCAGGCTGCCCATGATTCTTCCGATGGAGTTTTCTGCCGGTGTCGCTGTTAAGCTGACATTGCAGACATAGAGATCATCGGAGTTTGTGCTGTTAAAACCTACCTGAGAGGCCTGAGCGGCTCCGGAGATAAATAGCAATATGAAAAGCACAGAGTATTTCATCATGACTAAGGCTCACACGAGTATCTGGGAAGAGTGGGGACCTGGCGATCCATAACAATTCCTACAGGGGATTCTTTAACGACATGAATTTTTTTAAGATCGTAAATTCCCGCGCCGCTCATCCCGCCGATTTGGAAGTTGGCCGTAAAACGATTCCAGAACTTTTGTTTTCCCGGCACAAAGCAGGAACCATGACTGGGGTCGCAGATTTTCGAATAGTAGGTTGGCCACAAGCGGGTGGCACCCAGTTTTTTGAAATAGCTTAAAGACATTTCAAGGTCGCTATTGATGTCACCGGAGGAAATATCAGGAAGACCCATCAAGCTGGGAAGTCCGGTCAAATTTGTGAGAGCTTGCAGGGAAGGAATGGAATCCAAGCCAGCGACTCCGTTGGCGCCCTTAAGATCAATCAAAAATTGTTCAGCCTGGGACAAGAAGATATAGAAGTCCTCGAAGGGATCATACATGGTGACGATGACCTTGTAGTTGTCACCAGCCTTGAAACCTTCTCCGTCAATAGTATGTTGAGGAAGACGCAAAAGTCCTTTCCAGTTCCCTTGGGCGATTCCGCCCGTTGTCCAACCATCGACAAAACTTTTTTTGCCGGAGGCGTCGATTCGATAGATCTCGATTTCAGCGGCAACCGGGATGTTGTAGGTCGATGCTCCCGCGCAAAGGCCCTCTTTGCAGAAGGGGGCATTCATATTGTCGACGGAAAGATACATATCCAAATCCACGCGTTCAGATCCTGAAGGACGGAAGCGCAGTTCACCGATATTCATTTCAGCCTCATACGTCGCTGGGAAGCGAGGAGCCTCCATACCCAAGTCGTCACTCAAAGGGATGAAGTTTTTCGGAGCCTGAAGAGTAAAGCGATAACGTGAAGATCCAATAGGATCGACTTCCGTGCTCATGCCTGTATCGTCGCCCGTAACATAAGAGTTCAAAGACGCTTCGATGTCTCCGAATTCAAGTCCAAGTTCGCGCATTTTTTCCAGGTTGGCGCATTGGGATTTAAGCCCCATGGAGATCGCCAGGTTGTAACTGGGATTGATTTGCAGGAAGCAGTAGTCCCCTTCCATTTGCACCATGCTGGCTCCCATATTGGTGACCTTGCAGAAAGGCTGGAAGGCATTGTAGCGCAATGGACGGCCACTCATTTCGGCGACCGTGATGAAGGTGCATTCTTTAAGGAACTGATGTTGTCTTTTTACCAGAGATTTCTTTTGATTGTGATCCAACGGCTTCGAGAAAATAGGATTCTCGATGCGACAGACTTTATCGTTGGGAATCTCACCATCAAGAGAAATATCCGCCACGTCTGAAACCAGTCCGGGCATAAAAACACCCTTGCTGAGCATTAAAAATTTACCGGCGCTCTCAGTGCATTTGTCTATAGTTTGAGGAAGGAGAGTCGAACCGACTCCGTCGCCATAAACCCGAACGGCCGGAGCCTCATCGAAGTTTAAAGCAAAGCTGTGTTTCATGTCGCGGGAAGCGCGGCAGGCGAAAACTTCGCCCGCCGTCATTAGCAATCCGCCCAAAAGGAAGAGGAGTATTATTTTATTTGTTTTCATAATCATTTCTTCCTTTCGGGAGATCCATTAGGTCGCAAAATCGAATCTAAATTAAAGAGCTTCTTCGATTTTAGTGTATGTACACATCTCCGCACCGTGACGTTGCCACTGTCTCAAGTTCTTAAGAGCAGAAGAACCAGCAGCACCGTTAGTTTCTTTGAAAACGTAACGGATACGGCAGAAACGTGGAGTCTTAGTGTTTGTAGAGATTGTTGTATCAATCAAGTTCGCAGCAGATCCAATAAGAGGAGCATTGGAAGCGTAGAAGTAGTCGCCGCCACCTTCAGAAGGATTGTTCCAGTTAGAGAAAGAAGCCTCATTCAACAATGTGTTGTAGTTACCTACGCCTGCAGTTGAACCGTTGTGTGCGAAATCATAAGTTCCAAGACCTTGAAGATCACAAACTGTGAAAGCTTGAACAGTCAAACCAGCAAGAGAAGTGTACTTCGGACCTGTCGCAGGATTCATAGACAATCCGCCTTGGCCGTTGTTGTAACCGTTGCTGTCAGGGTGGTTGTCGCCAGGATTTACCGCGTTAGCAATGAAATCTGTCGCAGAAGCCTGAGCCAACAAACCGAAACGAGCATTTACGCCGTCAGCGAAGTACTCAATTTGAGGGCCACGATAGCAGATATCCACGAAGTACTCTGCACCGTAAAGCTCAGAACCCAAGTTAAAGCTAAGTTCTTTGATACGAGTTGCAAAAGCATCAGTGTGACCAACCAATGTTTCGTAGTTAGCTGCACCAGCTTGTTTTGTTGTTGCAGACCAAGAGTTGCTCCAACCAGCAGGAGTGTAAGAGTTCTGAGATTGAACAGCAGGATTCCAAGTGTTGTATGAACCCTTCATGTAGTCCATAAGATACTCACCACCGTTGTTGTTCGTACAGATACAACGAGTGTGGCACACGCCGCTAGAGCAATCCTTAGCGCCAGTTCCAGGAGTACAAGCAATCTGTGTATCCTGGAAGTAGCAAGCCTGGTGAGTTGTAGCTTGGTGTCTCAAACCAGCATTACATGCATAGATGTCTGGTCCAGAGCTGAATGTTTTGAATTTGAAACGCAAAGAAATCGCGTTTGCATTTTGAGCAGCGATGAAAAGCATTGCGGCTGCTGCAAGTTTCATGATGTTAGTCATTGTGTTCTCCTTTTGATCTAACGTTCGTTTAAGGTTTTGTTGTTAAATTCGTAATTCCAACTTGCGTCTGGGGACTGTACTCCAGAACATACATGCCCTGGTTATACTGTCCGACCCCTTCGCAAATAATGTATTTAATCTGTACGGGTTCATTGTTAAAGTTTTTGCCCAGAACCACTAAAGGCTGCGCGCTGGATGTGGGGCAAAGACTTTGAAAACGAGCCAAAACGTCGGCATTATCCACTGCTGAGTAGAAGTTGTAGATACTGCGAGCGGAAATGAAGACATGTTCCTTTTGAAAGACTTTTCCAATTTCTGCCGTCGGAACGACTTTTTTCGAGTTACGATACAGGCGATTGATCTCGGTAAAGACCGTGCGTAAAATCGGATTGGCCGTGCCCAGACAGTTAAAGCACAGTTCCTGTTCTTTCCAGCAAGAATCTTTGGCCTGACAGACCTGTTGGCAAAGAGTTTCATCAGGACGGCAGGACAAAGTCACCGTGTCTTGAAACTCTCCTTTGGAACCGATAGCGATCTGAGAATTTACGGTCCAAGCGTGGGCTGTTTGGATCGTGATGAAGCTGAAAAAAGAGATCAGAAGTTTATGCAGCATCTTATTTCCCAATCGCATTTCTACAAGACTTATGGAAGCCGTTGATGGAGTAGACTTTAAAGTTTTCAAGCTTTCTTTCGTCGCAAGAGAATCTGACAATAGTTTCACCCTGACAGAGATCCGATTTGATCCAAGCCTCTTTCTGAGTGGAGTTGATCATGTTTTCATCTTCGCGCATATAGACGCTATGAACTTTGGTGTTATAGCTTTTTTCGAAATAAGCGGCGGCTTTGCTGGCACAGATATCTTTAAAACACTTCAAACCCTGGCCCAGTTGATCAACACAGTAAGAAGGGATTTGGCCGTATTTTTTGTAAACTTCAGCGGCGTAAGCAGCGTTGACGTCCCAGGACTTGGGAATGTTTACGGTATCTTTTTTAGCACTGAAGTACTTATTAAAAGTTCGGAACATGTAGACAACGAACTTCGCAGGATTGAAGGCCCCTAAGGTTGCGGCGGAAGAGGCTGACGCCATGGCGGTAAAGTTCAAAGTACAACCGGCGCAGAAAGAGCGCGAGGTTTTGGCACCATTGGCAAAGTCGCTGGGGTTGTTGGAGATAACTTCGTTCGCCTGTTTCCCGTCGCAATAGTTCATAGTCACGCCGGTGAAAGAATAGAAATTATAATTTTTAAGACCGTTGTTGTTCAGAGCGATCGCACAAGGGGCCCCCAGAAGTGGGCCGAAATCGGCAACGATCGAACGCTCGACTTTTGATTTTTCAAGGCGAGGATCGTACTTGATAACGCCATCTTGCATAAGCTGCTTGAAAGATGTGACTTTGGGTGCGGAAAAATTAACGTCGATATAGATGGGCAGGATATTCCAGCCAAACAGGGCGGTATTGGCCAGATCCGTAAAGAACACCTTGTTCATACGCTGTGTTTGGAACCAAGGATCATACATTTTGCAGGTGGCTAGCTCTGAATAGGGATTAAACAGATTGGGATCAGAGGTTTTTCCCGCCAAGGGAATGAGGGCGTCGGCATAAGTGGAGACGGCATAGAGATCCACCATGCTCTTCACCATCAAGCGAGTGCAGTCTACGGAATTATAGCAGATCACTTGTCCAGGAGTTCCATTCGCAGTTTTCCAGGACAACATCGGCGTTTGATTGCCCGCCGAGGGAGTGAACTTGGAGGCTTCATCCTCCTTCAATTGCAGCATTTCTTTGGCCCAAGGAGCGAAGCCAGACTTGTTGACAGTGTATCCTGATTTATTCCAGAAGTTTTGTTTTTCAAGATCGTTGCAGTAAGGAAGAACTTGAGAAGAAACGGCTTTGAAAAATTCGACGTGATCGTTCAAAGAGCGTTTTTCAGAATACTGCATCTGAGTCATGTTTTTTAACTGAGAGATTCTTTCGATGTCAGACTTTAAGAAATCCAAAGTGTCATCCGCAGCCAGACGGATTTCAGTGCACATATAATAAAGCTCATTCATCATGTTTTCAGAAGAGCGATGGGCGGCGAGTTCAGTCATGACGGTCTTGCCAAGGCCTGCTGTGCCGATTTGATCTTGGAGGATATTCAGGTGTGTGATGGCATTTTGATATTTGGTCTTCATCAATCCACGGGATTGAACGACATTTTTGCGGAAGTTAGACAACCACTCTTGGGCACTGTCAAAAGATTGGGTTCCCAGGAAGTCATTATTGACACCGCGAACGCCCTTTTCCAAAAGTTCGGCATCGGTTCCAACGGGAACGGTGTCGAACAGTTCGCTGTTTTGAGCGCCAGTGACTTTGGCGAGCTCACGAATACTGTTCGAGGATAGATACTGGCTGTCGCAAGAAGGTTTTGTCATGCTTTTGCAGCCATTGGGAACCAACAAGATCGATTCTTCCAGGGCGATCGACTTAAAGATCCGCCCGAAGGAAGGACTCATAATCTCTAACTCGTTGGTATTGCGCCATGCCCATGAAAGATAGATTTTGACGCTGTTCCAGAAGTCAAAGCCTTGTTGATTCAGAGTACTTTGGTTGGTTTCCCAGTCGATTTGCAAAGTCACAAATCGATTGTTGAGTTTGTCATCGGCATCAAAGCAGCCGGTCAAATAATCTTTTTCATTGAGGTAGGCGACGGCCACATCTTGCAAATTAGCCTGAGTGACTTCGGCATTGTGAAGCTGCCCTTGAAGTGGCGAGAATTTTTTAATGTAGTAGCAGCCCAGGCGATCTTTGGAAGCATGCAGAGGGAAGTTATTTTGAGTGAAGCGGTCAAAATTCAGAATTTCAGAGCGTTGGCCGGCGCGACTCCAGATCTGTGCAATATAGTCGCTGACATCTGCGCAGTTGTTGTTTTTTGTTTCGCAGTTATTAGAAGCGCTGAGGTATTTAGGCAGATCCGCTGTTTTCAGATTGGCTGGCAATAGGGGAAGATGGCCGCGAACCAACTTATTCATTACATTCAACGTCATGTAGGCGACGGAGAGACGGAACTCTTTCATGGCCTTGTTGGAGTATTCTTCGGTATTCAAACCGCGAAGTTTGGCGATGGAATTGGCCGTTTTCCCCGCGTTGTAACCGTCAATCATGACAAAGATCGATGAGGTTGGTTTTTCAGAATCCAAAGCACATTGGGCTCTGTTGGTGAAATGCAGAGGACTCAAGAGACTGGTTTGATGAGCAGGCACCTGCGCCCAGGAAGTTCCTGTCGCAGAGAGTGTCATCATTGCTAGAATCAAAACCAGTGTCTTCATGAGTCCTCGAGAGTCTTTCGCCTAGTTATTTGCTTTACAGTTATCAACTTTGTTCAACATGGTGGTGTAGAACAAGATGACCGTTTGATCCGCAGGGGAGAAGTTACGCTTTGTAGAACCGTCGGAGTTCACCATGTTGTACATGTAAGTATTCACGAAACGATAGACGGAAGGAGTAACACGAAGAGTGGATTGGCAAGTGTAAGTCTTATAAGTCACAGTGATACCCGCATAGTAGTCACTTCCGTTTGCACCGTGATTTTTGCCATCAGTGCCGATGTAGAAGTTATTGCCGGTTCCGTTGGGAGTGTTGCCGTAGCCTACTTGGAAGCTGACAGTCCAGCCTTCGCCGGTGCTATCAGTCCCTACGATGGAACAAAGATTTCCACGACAAGCGACAGCCATCTCGTTTTCAATTTTTCTTTGGATTTCAGATTCACTGTAGTGTGGATTAGGGCGAGGATCGTATTCAGGGCTTCCGCCATCGAATTCATCCGCATTGACAACAGTAGACAACAATACCACCGCTAAAGCGGTCCTAAGGAATTTCAAGTTCATTTTTCTCTCCAAATTTTGAAGCCAAAGGGCATGGTCGCTGACGTTCTGTTTATCATCCCACCGGCTTGATTTATTAAAGTGAGTGCTTTGTAGATTATTTTTTAGAAAATTAAAAGGGGGATTTCTTGGTTGTTTTTTTACATCACCCATTGGGCCTAGGCGGGAGCGACTAGATCTTTGACAGATTTTTGCTCCCTTTAGGCGGGGGTGGGAGCGTAGGTCAAGGTTTTGATAAACGATATGTGCTCTTAAGGAGTAGTAATCCCTAAGAAATACGAGGAGTGTAGGGAATGGACTCCGATACTAAGTAAACAAAGCTAGAAGCCGAAAATTGTTAGTGCATAGATCCCCATATATAAAACTCAATTTTGTCAGAGGGATTCAGAATGAATTTCCAACCTCGGTAGCCTGTAAAAAGGTGTCGTTTTTATGTTTCTCTTATCAGAGTGAGTCTCTTGTTCTGACCGTATGAAGGGAAAATCAGGAGAGCGACGCTCCCCCGAAAATTGGTATGAACTACTCTTTCTTCATTTTTGCATTCAAGGTCATACCTGAAGCCAAAGAACTAGTGACTTCAACATAGGCGCCTTTTTCAAGATCTCGAGTGGTAAAAGTTTTGAAGTTGATATCGAAGTCAGCCGTTTTGCTGCGATCATCAGGACAAGAGAAAAGTCCTTTGAAAATTTTGTTTGTGCCAAAACCGCCTTCGCCCCAGTTGCTTTCTTCTTTGAGTTGATAAGTGCCGTTACAAATTTTTCCGGCATGATCATCATAAAGGCGTTGAATCTCAAATTGTTTAGCGTCGATCACGACCAGGCGAAATTTTGCGGACTTGTTGAGCGCCTTCGCTTCGATATTGTAGCGTCCGACAAGTGTGCTTGGTGTGATGTCTGCGGCCCAGACACTGGTGCCTAATAAAAGAGTTGCGGCAAAAAGAATAACTGATTTCATGGAAGTTCCTCCGTGGCAGGTGAGTACCATAATCCGGGATGGAGGCTAAGTAATTTCGGCGATTCTGCGGGAAATTTAATCGACAAGGGTTGGCAAAGTGACGCATTGAGGTCACCCGGATTTTTTTAGGCGTTAGTTGGAGATGATATTTCCCTGAGCTGAGATAAAGACCTTATATCCGCCTTG
>NZ_JBLJBT010000023.1:0-20259 GCF_047637665.1 Bdellovibrio sp.
GAGAGTCGGGAACAGGTAAAGAGGTGGTCGCAAAGGCGATTCACTATAATGGTCCGTTGAAGGACAGACCCTTCGTGACAGTAAACTGTGGAGCCATCCCTGAGAACCTCATGGAATCTGAAATGTTTGGTCACAAGAAGGGATCCTTCACTGGTGCGGTGGCTGATAAAGCAGGTCTTTTTGAGGTCGCCGATGGCGGAACCCTGTTCCTGGATGAGGTGGGGGAATTGCCTTTAACGATTCAGGTGAAGTTGCTCCGTGCAATTCAAGAGCGCGTTATTCGCCGCGTGGGTGCTACAGAAGACAACAAAGTGGATGTACGTATTATTGCGGCGACGAATAGAAACCTAGAGGAAATGGTTCAAAAAGGAACTTTCCGTCAAGATTTGTTCTATCGCTTGAATGTTATTAATATTAGAACTCCGGGCCTTCGTGAGCGCCGTGAAGACGTTCCTTTGCTCGCCAATCACTTTTTGAAGAAGTACAATGAGCGTTTGAATAAGAATATCGGTGGCATCAGTGCGGAAGCCATGGAAATCCTCAAAAAGTACGACTATCCAGGAAACGTTCGGGAACTGGAGAACTTGATTGAGCGCACAGTGGCCTTAGAAGGGGGCGCAACCATTTTGCCAGAGTCTTTGCCTCCGATGGTAAACACGGCTTCAGGCCGTAAGATGGCCTCATCCAATGAGATTGAAATCGGTGATGACGGCGTTGATCTTGATAAAGTTATGGGTCAAATTGAAAAAGAATTATTGATCAAGGCGATTCACTCTGCGGGCGGCGTGAAAAAGAGAGCTGCGAAATTGCTTCATATCTCATTCCGATCTATGCGTTATCGCATAGAAAAATACAATCTCGGCGTGGTCGGCGACGATGAGTTGGATGATGAATAAGATCTCTTATAGAAATTTTAGAAAAGTGTGAAAAGGGAGCGGAAGCTCCCTTTTCGCTTTTTAAACGATTTCGGGATAGATATCGGAATAAGTTCGAATGCTATTTTCATCGACTCTTTTGTGAAGATGACTTCTATTGAGTTCCTCAACGTGCCCCACGCCCATGGCGCCGATCACATGAGCGACAGCCTCCAGAGTTTCTTGATGAAAGTTTTTAACGCGGACTCGTTTTGTAGGTACATGAAGGCCATCATAAAGGGCTTTGTTTTGAGTGGCGACTCCCGCAGGGCACTTGTTGTTATTGCAACGAAGAGCTTGAATGCACCCCAGGGCCAACATCATGGAACGTGCCGCATAGGTCGCATCAGCGCCAATGCAAAGAAGTTTGACGATATCAAAAGCCGTGGTGATTTTGCCGGTTGCGATGACTTTGATTTGGTCTTTGAGGTGGGCCTTTTTAAGCGCGTCGACGATGATGACGAGCGCGTCGATTCCCGGCATTCCGATATAGTTTGTAAACTCCAAAGGGGCGGCTCCGGTGCCACCTTCAGCGCCATCCACGACGATAAAGTCGGGATAACTTTTAAGATCGCGCATCAGGTTCACCAATTCTTCGAATTCTTTTTGATGGCCTAAGCAGAGTTTAATGCCGACAGGTTTTCCTCCAGAAAGCTCGCGCAATTGGGAAATGAATGAAAGCATGCCTTTCGCATCAGAGAAAGCGCTATGTGCAGGTGGCGAAATCACATCTTTTCCCAGAGGGAGATTGCGGATATCCGCAATCTCTTGAGTGACCTTCTTGCCGGAAAGGATGCCACCGTGGCCAGGTTTTGCCCCTTGAGAAAGTTTAAGTTCAATCATCTTCACTTCGGGACGAGTGGCATTCTTTTTAAAGAGTTCTGGATCGAAATCCCCGACATGATTGCGACAACCGAAATACCCTGTGCCAATTTGCCAGATGAGATCGCCACCAGGTTCTAGATGATACGGAGAAATGCCTCCTTCTCCGGTATTGTGAGCAAAGCGACCGTCTTTAGCTCCGCCATTGAGGGCCAAGATGCTGTTGGGAGACAGTGATCCAAAACTCATAGCTGAAATATTAAGAAGCGACATGGAGTAGGGTTGAGTGCAGAGATTGCTTCCGACCGTCACTCGCAGTGAATCCCGATCAACATGTTTTGGGTAGAGTGAATGAGTCACGAACTCATAACCTTGTTCGTAAACGTTGTGTTGAGTTCCGAAGGGGACCGTATCCAAAACCTTTTTGGCTCTTTGATAAACGACGGAACGTTGTTCGCGGCTGAAGGGCTTTCCGTCGGTATTGGATTCAATAAAGTACTGATTGATCTCGGGACGAATCGATTCAAAAATATAACGAAGGTGTCCAAAAACCGGAAAGTTGGCTTTGATAGCATGTCGCTTCTGGCGAATGTCGCGAAACCCCAGAAGGAAAAAAGGAATAAAAAAGACCAGTGAATAAAGTCCGGGAGGCCATACCCAAACGAAAGCGATGTTTAAGATCATTGCGACAAAAAAAGCGATATAGAACTGTATTCTCACTTTAAGCCTCTTGCGATGGGCAGATATTAATTGTGTCAAATTATTGCGTGCTGTGGACGGGTCCCGGAGGGACTAGGGGCAAACAGAATAATTGTTTGCCCTAAGAAAAGGGAAAGATAAGAACCACGGTGGCCATCGGATGGAAGTATGAAATAGAATCCATACAGTGAAGCTAACATATGTTAGCTTCACTGACAAGATTCAAGCCCTGACGTTCAAGGCATCCTTAGAGAGATCTTTGTAAAGGTGATTGAAGCACCGGCCAGGTGCCTTTGAAAACAACCGGGCGTCCTTTGAAGACCAAAGTGCCAAAGCTTCCATAATGAGTCAGTCGACCTGCCCACTCAATAGGGTTGTTGTCTTTGCTCCAGCGAACCCAGACGACAGTTTGCTGAGGATTCGATTTTAACCGGGTAACAAGCACGCTGCTCGTCTCGTCCAATTTAAATTCTTGCCCCTCTATGGTCATGGTCTTGTCATTCAGAGAAAAGCTCTGCTCTTGCAGTTGCGTTTTCATAAAAGACGAGAAAACCTCTTTATCGCCAATTAAAACGAGGGCTCCATTTGAAGCAAGCGTCAACGAGTCCGTCACCGTGTGGAAAGAACTTTTTCCGGAAAGGTTCTTGGCCCAAGTCTGAGCAAAGGACTCAGCCCCGGCATGGGTAGGATCAAAATAAAAATGGACTGAAGGATTGCCCAGAATGGAAGAAAGAGTGGCGGGACGTTCTTCCAAATACAGATTTCTGAAGACATGATAATCGGAGTCCACAGAAATTTTCACCGGGCGCGAACGTGAGACGATAGAATAGATCTGCGATTTTTCTGTCAAGCGCGCGAGTTGACGAATTTCTTCCCCAGACTCCAGCTTCCAAACCACGGGAATAGAGAGTTCGTACGGACCTTCTTGAAGCTGTGAGAGCACGTAAGTGGTGCTGAAAGAACCATCCAGCCACTTCATGACTTTGACGTCGGTGAGCTCAATCTGCGGAGCTCCTTTGCGATCCAGCCATTGCGAGAAGAACCCTTCCAAATTTTGATTGGTGACTTTCTCAAAACTCTTTTGGATTTCTATGAAGGACACCTTTTGGAAGAGGTTCTGAGTATAGAAGTCTTGCAGGGCTTGTTTGAAAGTTTCTTTGCCAAAACGGAACTCCAGCATATGGAAGAACATCATGGACTTTCCATAACCAATGGCTTGAGAGCTGGAGTTGTGACGACCTCTGAATTCACGAACGGGAAAGTCATTGCTGGGGTTGGCTGTGACAAAATCGCTATATCCAATCAGGGCATTGAGACGGTAACCGCGATCATTGGCGATTTTTTCTTGTTGCCAATAATCCGCCATATAGGAAGTCAGACCTTCACACCAGTTGCCTTTTTCGTAGTCGACAAAAACACTATTGCCCCACCAGTTATGAAGAACTTCGTGAGGAAGAGAAGAGTTAAGAATGAAAGGCAAACGAATGACCGTCGGTCCTAACAAAGTAAAGCTAGGCATTCCGTACCCCGTTTCCCAGAAGTTTTCCACCACAGTGAAAGACGAATAGGGATACGGAGAAATGGTTTCCGAATAGTGTTCGATATAATCAGGGACCAGAGTCAAAAAGTGTTGCGCAAGGGCTGGGTCCTCTTTGCGCAAGAGCACTTGAACCTTTTTTCCGTTTTTCATGTCGACTTCGTAGTTATGAAACGGACCGGCGACAAGATAGATCTCTTGTTGGGGATAGATTTCGACAAAACGGGATGTGCGAAGGGAGTTTTGAACCTCTGTGCTGACAATCTGTCCCTGCACCAAAGAACGCCAATCCGCAGGCGTCTGAACTGTGACATCAAAACTTTTTTGTGTATCGAGGAAGAAGGGGTACCAATACGTGCTGCCAAACAAAGTGGCACCCTCAGGAGAAATCAAACCCGTGCTGTCGTCGTTGAGGATGGGATCATAGATCACGCCATAGAAACTCACAGAGACCTTGTTGTCTTGGGTCCCCAGTTGTAAGCCGTACTCAACATAAGGTTCATCATTGCTTGCGGGATGCAGAAGTACGAGTGAGTCGTCGGTGCTGGTGACGGAGATGCGCAAATCTTTATGAAGCAAAAAGCTGACCTTGCGGGGAGAGCCCTTTGGGAATGTCAGGGTGTCTTGCGCTTTAAGCATTTTGAGACCCGGATAGACCTCAACCAGCATTTTATGATGAAGGGGTTCGGCGTGGGTTTGCAGGGTCACGAGTAAAATAAATAAAAGGCCGATCACAATCATCAGCTTGTGAAGAGCTTGCGTTCTGGACATGATTTACCTCTGAATCGGGGCCATTTCTACGCCCGTCTTCAAGGCAGGTCAACGGGAACCGGGAAAAAGGCACAAAGCGCCTTTTAAGGGTTGGGAGGTAGGAAAAGATGCTGAATCTTCTTCCACTTTTCACAAGGGGGCGCTTCGATAGAGACTTTTTCGCCACTCCAGGGGTGGGTGAACTCCAGGCGGAGCGCTTTTAAGCACAACCCCTCGATTCCTATATGGTTTCTAAAGAAACGATTGTGATGGGAATCGCCGTGGACAGCATCTCCCAAGAGTGGGTGAGAGATGCGATTAAAGTGTCGACGGATCTGATGATAGCGTCCCGTATGGGGGGTGACCTCCACCCAGGAGTAGCGGGCTGTGGGAAATTTTTTCCCGACCGGAACGGGAAACTCAATGGTTCCCAAACGCTGAAAGGACGTTTTCGCCTCCACAAGATCGCCGGTTGAATCTAACTCCAGGGGAATTTCGATTGTGCCTGACTCTTTCACGTAACCTCGCACGACGGCGTGATAGGTTTTGTGGGTGGTTCGTTCCGTAAAAAGCTTGCAGAGCTGACTGGCAGATTGTGACGAAAGAGCAAAGAGCAAGACGCCGCTGGTCCCCGCATCAAGACGATGAACGGGGAAGACATGTTGTTTCATCATGCGACGAGCGTGATAAAGACAGATTTTATCTCGGGACACTCGATGTTGAACATTTTCATGAGGATGAACATGAAAGCCCGAGGGCTTATTGACGGCGATAAAATGTTCATCCTGATAAAGCAGTTCCATTAAAAAATCCCGTTACGATTGTCCCGCCCAAATGTAATAAACACTGCCGCCTTTTAGTTGAGAAATAAGAGTATCGATATACTTTTCTTCCACAGCCGGGCAGCCCTGACTTCGTCCCAAGGGCGTGTATTGGGGATCGACGTACCAGGCACCATGCACCACAATGGCGCGCTCCATCGCTTGATCGTTGGTCTTTTCAAGGCCCACCAGGCGCATGGAGCGACCATGTTTACCACTGTATTCTGAGCCGGTCACGTACATACCGAGGGACGACATGTTTGAACCCTCGACATTTGAGAACTTCTTGGCGATCCCGGTGTGACTGGGATCGGAGCCTTTCCCATGGGCCACCAGATAACGACTGACCAGGCCGGTCTTCATATCAACCACATACATGCGCTTGTTGTTTGAAGTTTGAGTGAAGTCGATCACGGTGACATAGTTCTTATTTGAGATTTGGTTGTAGTAGACATCGTAGTACGTCAAAGCCTTTTCCAAAGCTTTAGCCGGGATGATTCTTTGTGGATCGACGTAATCGTATTTTGATAAATCGGCGGAGGAAGGGGAGGTTTGCGCTAAAGCAGGGGCAATAAAAAACAGGCTGGCAAGAAAAGACAAAACTTTGATGGCCATGAAAGGACTCCGGTGGTTTTGAGACGTGTTGAAAATCAGATCGGAGTCCGGGCTCAAGACTTGACGAGTTCGCCAGCTAAACTAGACTTTGGGGGAGCGAATATGAGATATCGAGCTATTTTATACAGCGATTTGAACTGCCCCTTTTGTTACGCCTTGGAAGAGCGGTTGGTGGGACAGCATCTTTTGGAGCTCGTGGAGTGGAGATGGGTGCAGCAGGCTCCCCAACTGCCTGTTCCCATGGAGATCGCAAATTTTTCTTTGAGTCGTGCGATCGAAAGAGAAGTTTTGAGTGTTCGTGAGCTGGCGCCGGAAATTGAAATCTCAATTCCTTTAGGTAAACCGAACACCTCACGTGCTTTACGTTATATCACGGCCGCTTATCGCCGAGACCCCATGTTGGCTTTGGTGTATCGACACACCATTTGTCGGGAGTTCTGGGTGAACGGAGAGGACATTTCTGACGAGGGGATGTTGGTGACTTTGGCGCGAGATCTGGGCATGTTCGACTTGGTGGTGGACTCTGCTATCGAGAGTTTGACGGATCGTTGGCAACGCGAGTGGGAACATCTGGGGACGGGGGCTGTTCCCACTCTTCTTCGAGAAGATGGAGTGATCTCTCTGGGACTTCTTTCGGTAAAGCAGCTCAAAGAGTTTTTTGACGTTTAAGAATTCCTAAAAATCCGAGGATGAATTTGCCAATGAACCACTTTGGTTTCATCAGGATTCCATAGAGGTCCTAGATGGCGTTGCAGTTCAGGCAGAGGATCAGAGCCTTCTTTTTTGCGGTAGGATTGTAGCGCCGACCAAGTTCCCAGATAGCCGATCATCTGCTCTAGAGTCCAAGACAAAGTCATGGAAAAGTGGCGGCTTTGTAGTTCTGTAAGCGGAAAGTGAATCGACTTGAAGTTTTCTTCAAGAAGACGTCTTTCCGGTTCCCAGTAGGGTCCTAAGAGTCGATCGTAGAAATCGAAAATGACCGCGTCGATCTGCGGAGTCACTTGGCACAAATTATAAACCCAGATCGCGAGGATGCCTTGATCTTTTAAAACACGATGAGCTTCTTGGAAGAAAAGATCATGTTTAAACCAATGAAAGGCTTGAGCGATCGTAATGAGATCGACGGAGTGATCAGAGATTTGCAGCGACTCTCCGGGCCCGACTCGATATTCGATGCGTTCGTGGGGCTCGGCCAAAGCAATTTGTTTTTCGCTGGGATCAATCGCAATAACTTTTTGAAAATAAGAAGTCAGCGCCAAGGCCGCCTGACCGTTGCCTGTGCCAAGATCAATGGCCACCTGGTGCTCAGGGGCGAGAGAGGCGAGATATTTAAAGAGCTCGGGGGGATATGAGGGGCGGTACTTTTGATATTCAAGAGACTGCTTGGAAAAAAGATCTTTAAATGTTGAGTTCATTGATAAAGTCTAGTCTTGGCCGATGTTGATTTGCAAATGAAGTTTCAAAAATTTGAGTTCTTCAGATGATTGCGGGACACTTCAGGTATCTCTGAAGGAGGACTTTTTATGAAGAGTAAAAAAGTACTTTTTGTTTTAACAAGCACTGAGAAGTTGGGTGACAGTGGACATAAAACTGGAGCCTACCTTGCAGAGATCACTCACCCTTATGATGAATTTATTCGAGCCGGATATGAAGTCGATATGATCAGTCCTCAGGGAGGAAAGGTGCCCTTGGATGGCGTCAAGATGGACGATCCTCTGAATGCGACGTGGATGAATGATGAAGAGTTTCTAAGTAAGGTGGAAGAGACGCAAACGCCTTGGCAGGTGGGCGGGCGAGACTATTGCGCCATCTATTTTGCCGGTGGGCACGGTGCGATGTTTGATTTTCCTGACAACTTGCAGTTACAAAAACTGACCTCTGACATTTATGAAAACAACGGCGTGGTGGGATCGGTTTGTCATGGAGCAGCGGCTCTAGTGAATGTGCGCTTGTCCGACGGAAGTTATCTGATCAGAGG
Organism: Bdellovibrio sp.; assembly: GCF_047637665.1. Classification (NCBI taxonomy): domain Bacteria; kingdom Pseudomonadati; phylum Bdellovibrionota; class Bdellovibrionia; order Bdellovibrionales; family Pseudobdellovibrionaceae; genus Bdellovibrio; species Bdellovibrio sp. The sequence goes on from NZ_JBLJBT010000023.1 coordinate 8,137, forward strand.
GCATGAGGTTTCTTGTTTTACAAATGAAGAAGAAGAAACCGTGGGTATGGAACGAGTGGTGCCGTTTTTATTGCAAACTAAAATGGAGGAGCGCGGAGCTGATCATACATCCTCCCCGCGTTTTGCCGCCCACGTCGTGAAAAGTGGACGTTTGGTGACGGGACAAAATCCCGCATCTGCTCTAGGCGTTGGAAAGTCTATGGTGGAGGTCTTGGATTTTATTGAAGAAGGGCGTATCGTGCCCGAGCAGAATTGGTGCGAGTGGAAGAGTCCCTCCGCTCCAAGTCGAGGTCTTCAGTGGTAAGCGGTGAATTGAAAATTATCGCTCAAAGTCCGCGATTTATGGAAATTCTGGAGTTGGCGCGTCGAGTGGCGCTGAGTTCCGCCAATGTCTTAATCACCGGGGAAAGTGGGACAGGAAAGGAAGTGATTGCTCGCCTGATCCATGAGTTGAGTTCACGCAAGCGGGAAACTTTTGTGCCGATAAACTGCTCTGCAATTCCGGAGGAGCTTTTGGAGGCCGAACTTTTTGGCTTTGCGAAGGGCTCCTTCACCGGAGCTGTGGTTGCGAAGGCGGGGCTTTTTGAAGAGGCCAATGGAGGAACTCTTTTTTTGGATGAAATCGGGGATCTGGATTTACATCTGCAGGCGAAGCTCTTACGGGTTCTTCAAGAGAAGAAGATAAAAAGAGTCGGAGAGAATCACTACCGTTCTCTCAATATCCGCATATTATCGGCCACTCACAGCGATCTTAGTGAGGATGTTCAGCATAAAAAATTTCGTGAGGATCTCTATTTTAGATTGAATGTGGTTCCGATAAAAATTCCACCTTTGCGGGAAAGGCCGGAGGATATTTTACCTTTGGCGCATTATTTTTTGGGCAAACACTCATTACGCCATCTCGGAGTTGAAAAACGCTTCACGGCGGAAGTGCCGGCGTATTTGCTTTCCCGTCCCTGGTGGGGAAATGTGCGCGAGTTAGAAAATCTGATCGAACGCGCCGTAGTGCTTTCAAGTTCCAACGAGATTTCAGTGAAAGAGTTAGAGAATGACCAAGACAACGATGCGGACTTGGAATACCTCTTTGAACGACTTTGCCATAAGGCGGGCCGCCTTCTTTCGCTGGAGGAAGTCACTCAGTACTATGTCGAATATGTGCTACATCTCAACCAAGGAGCCCGAGAAAAAACCGCTCGCGATCTTGGTATTGATCGAAAGACCTTGTATAGAAGAACCCTTCCTCGGTTTCAGTGAAAGTGGGCGCTCGAGGTTGTGTCCGGTTCTTTGTCTGGTGAGGAGGGCGGGGGTTCCGCTTGAGATCGAGCCTCTCGACGCAGTTCACGTTCTTTCACGAAGTCCATCACCAAGGCCGCCAAAGCCTGTTCAAGGGCAGAAGGCGGTGGAGGCGCTTCATGGTGAGGCGGAATTCGTGAGTGGCGTTGGGTGGCACCCGGCCAAGCGCGTAAAAAGACAACGGCAAATACGGCGGTGGCGAATAGGATCAAAGTCACACCCGCACCGAAGGTTGCCGTCCAATTCACCATGCCAAAGCGATCATATTGAGTTGTTCCGTCAATGATCGAGATGAAAAGACCTCCGCAAAAGAATATCACCGCCCCGAGACCGGCGAGAGTCAAAGAGACGATTTTACGACTGCGTCGGCTGACGTCGTCAAAGATCTCCAGAGCTATTTCGCGGAAGCTCTTGGGTTTGGTGTTCAAACGACCAAAGAGGAAAGACAAAACCATTCCAAGCCATCGCATAGGGACTCCTCGTGGGGAGAGGCCTTCTTTATGTGAAGACCTCTCGAAGTTTTTGGGGATTAGTGTTTGCGGCGAATGAGCATTCCTGCGACGAAGCCCACGGTGGCTGCTCCGAGGACAGTATAGAAGGGGTGAGCCTTCACGAATTCCTCAGAGGCATCCACGGCCTCACGAGTTCTATCCTGAACAGCGTGATAGCGGTCATTCCAGGTTCTGCTGAGATCCCGCTTGGCGGCTTCCGCGCCATGTTTTACACTTTCTTTGATATTGCCTAGTTCGGCTCTGAATTCAGAGGATGGAGATTCCATACGTTAGCTCCTTTTTATTTTTGATTGTTGATAAGCACTAACCTCATAGACACTATAGAAGCAGGATCAGTGCCAGACGGGAACGAACCAGGAGCAATTGAAAGTGCGTGTGGGGAACTTCTCCCGGTATTAACGAGACATGGTGCCCCGTTTGACGGTTCGATAGAGGATCGTTTAGGATGGGTTGTAGAAAAACTTCGGGAAAGCGAATAATGAATAAATTGATTTTGATATTATCGGGTCTGCTTTTTTTTGTTCAAGGAGTGAAGGCCGAGTCCTGTGAGGAAAAACAAGGGGCTGTGGATTTTGGTTCAGGGACGACCAAGGCTTTTGTCGCCGTGGTGGATGTTTGTCGTAAAGAAATGTTAAGTGTGGTTTATGAGGAACGATTGCCTCTGCCTTTGAATGAGGCCTTAGAAAAATCAGACAACAAAGAGCTCCCTCCGTCTGTTCTCGAGAAGGCTTTGCCGCAAATTCAAGCGATGATAGAAAAAATGAGAGAACAAAGAGTCCAGAAAATTTCGGGTGTTGCCACTTCGGTCTTCCGAGTGGCAAAGAATGGCTCGCAGATGGCCCGCAATCTGTCCCAGAAACTGCAGATTCCTGTACAGGTGATATCGCAGGAACGGGAAGCGGAGTTGGGATTCTGGTCAGCGTTGGCGCAAAAAAAGCAGGAGCCTCAGAAGCCATTGATTGTTTGGGATATTGGCGGAGGTTCGATGCAGATGTATTCCCAGCAAAATGGGAAGGTTCACATCTATCAAGGTGATATGGCTTCGGTGACCTACAAAAATAAAATTCTTGAGGTGCTTCAGTTTAAAGATCCCAAAAAATTTTCCTCCCCCAACCCCATCGGTCGCCAGAGGGAAGCGGCTCTGCAGTTGGCCAAAAATCACGCCTACTTGAATGTACCTGCGTATTTCAAAAAAGAAGCCCCTCGGGCCCGCTGGATCGGCGTCGGAGGGGTCCTGTCGATGTCAGTTCAAAGGCAGGTTCATAAAGGGGCCACAGGGTTTACCCAAAGTGAGTTGGATCAGGTCCTTCAAAATCGCGTGCATCTTAAAGATGCCGATATTGATAGCGACTATCGAATCTCTGACATCTCAAATTTAGCTTTGGTCTTGGGATACATGCAGGCCTTGAAGATTGAGAAGGTTGAAACCGTGCAGGCATCTTTGGGGCAAGGGCTGCTTTTCTATAATCTTCACCATTAGGAACTCAAGATAGCGGCCGCTGGAGAAGGGCTTGGCATGTCCTTGCTAGTCAAAACAATCACTTCTCCTCCATGGCGAATCACTTCGCAGGCAATATCATCCAAGATGTCGTCATCTTTGGAGGTCAACTGTTTTTCATGAAAGGTGATCTGAGCACTTTTGCGATGCAGTTGCCCCCAGATCTCGATGTTGTCCCGTAAAAACAGCGTTTTCACTTTTCCGTTCAAGGCCGCGCGAGAGATTTTGACCAGATCGTCAATAACCATTTTTTTGCGAGCCAAATTTTCAACTTCTGCAGCAGAAAGGCTTTTGTGTTGAGAAAGGTCCTTCTGAATCTGCAAATTTGCCTGATGAATTAAAGCCTCCATGCGAGGGACTCCTTTCGTGCTGTCGATACGAATGTGAGTGACCTGTGGATGGGTGCTAATTTCTTTGTAAGCATGGAAAAGAGCTTCATTCGTGAACACCAGAAGGGGAAAGGTTTTGTAGCCGGTCTCTTTGCTGATTTTGGCTTCGATCCAGCGAAGAAAAAGTTTTACTCCCGATTTTTTTTTGAATTGATTGTCCTGCAGGCCTCGGCCACGCAAATGAGACTTCAAATGAGGAATCTGGGCAGTTTCACTTTCATCTTGGTGCTTCCAGTGGATGCTGTTGCTGTGTTGCCCTTGATGGAAAAGGAAAGTGTGAGTCTCTGTCCCGCGGCCCCCATTGCAGTTTAAAAGCACGGCTTCTTCCGTCGAGATCACGAGAATATTGTAAGTTCGATTTTGCTGAAGATCATCCAAGAGGGGCTTGAGGTGAAAGGTTTCAGCCACCACGGCTTTGGAGGGAAGTTCGTGGGTCGCAAGATAGTATCCCGACTGATGTTTATTAACAAAGATAGCAATACCTTGTTCTTGGGAGGACAGATGTTCAGTCGGATTGAAGTTGTACAAAGTCTTTAAAAGAGATTCGCGCAAATCGGTTCTCATTTCAAAGGAAAGAAGATACGCGGCTCTTCGTACCAGAGCTTCGTATTCAACCTGTAATGTTTTGCTGGGCAATGCGGGAATATAGATTGAAATACACGGACCATCTTGAACTGAGGTTAAACGTAAAAGGTCATCGGGAGTCATTTTTTCAAACATGGGATTCCTCCGGTTTTTACCAACCTATTGACCTTGGATTATCATCGCTGCCAGGTCGGAACTCAAAAAGTCATTTGGCAGTCTAGTGTGAGGGGTCAACTTGTGAAACAGACTTGGTCGTGACTATAGTGAAAGAAGATCCCTCAAAAAAATTGAGAGAGAGGATATGCCAATGAAAACATGGGTTGTGGTTGCCAACAGAACCGAAGTGAAAGTTTTCGAGTATGAAAATAAAAAAAACAGCGAGGTGCAATTCTTGATGAAATTTGAAAATCCTCGGGGGCGTTTAAGACCTCAACAGATCAATGCGGACAAGCCGGGGATTTTTTCCAGTTTGGTTTCGCATGGAACTCGTTTAGTGAAACCACAGTCGCCGACGGAGCGAATTGCCCAAGAATTTGCGAAAAAGGTTTCTCTGTTTTTGGAAGAGTCTCTTCAAAAGCGACGTTTCGATGATTTGGTGTTGATCGCCGATCCTCATTTTATGGGGCGGGTGCGAAGCAGTCTCTCCAAAGAGTTGCGTCGCTGTATCACAAAAGAGATCGTTAAAGACTTGGGCGCAGTGACGACGGAAGAAATAAAGAATCGTGTATGGCCCCCTGAAAGTCTTATTCAGGCCAAGGAGGTCTTATGAAAACGCATAAAAGAAAAACCGAAGGTCATATCCAGGATGCGGATCGAACTCATCCAAATCCCAGCTATCAATCAAAGAAGGACCGGCAGAATATGCGACAAAATGAAGATCGCAACGGCACAAACTTTAAGCGGGAGGACTTAGGATTTAGTCATCGCGATACCCGTGGCTACGACAAGCAACACAAAGAAAAATATTAGAACGAAGAGGGCGTGGGCCATCGATGAAAGGCCTTCCTTGCAAGAGCAGGGAGGGCTTTCATTTAAAGCTTTTGGGAGTGGTTTTATAAATAAATTAATGTTTTTTAGTAATCGAAAATATGTATATTTTGTTGGTTTTTCTTGATAAATTCTCGACCTTAGACGTTCTCTGTCAAAAATAATTTATCCCCCGTTTTTTAGTGAAATTCATATTTATAGCAAATATAGAAGATCTGATGCGAAAATCCATTGCATTTGTGTAATCATCCTAATCCGCTCAGAGTGGATTTTGTGAATTATCTTACAAATGTCTGCGATGTCCTATTTGCTCGTCTATAATTATATTCAGAATTAAGGTTAATTCTTTACCGTTACTTAACAAGGACGTCTTATGAGTGTGAGTGAACTTGAGTCTGCATTTGATCTAAAAGAGCTGTTCTTTTCAAAGACAGATCTTAAGGGCATCATTCAGTCGGGCAATGCCGTCTTCATTCGCGTGAGTGAGTTCTCTGAAGAGGAGTTGCTAAAAAAACCCCACAACATTATTCGCCACGGCGATATGCCTCGCTCCGTTTTTAAACTCTTTTGGAACTTCTTGAAAGAAGGAAAGCCGATTGCCGCCTATGTGAAAAACAAGAGCAAGAAGGGGCGTTACTATTGGGTATTTGCAATGGCGTTCCCGATGCAAGATGGTTACCTTTCGGTTCGTCTCAAACCGACCTCGTCATTGTTTTTGAAAGTTCAAGAGCTGTATAAAGAAGTTTTGGCTCTTGAAGCCGAGGGCGCCTCCCTTGAAGACGGGATTGAGTTCATCAATCGCACCTTGCAAAGTCTTGGTTTTTCTTCTTATGAGGAATTCATGAAGAAGGCGCTCGTGGAGGAATTGGTTTCCCGTGACACTCTTCTGATGGAATCTGGGAAAAGTGTTGTGAATACCAAAAAATCAGTCAAGGGATCCATCGACAACTTTCTGGCTATTTCTGATTCTTGTACTTCCGCAGCTCGACAGTCTTTCGCGAAGACCCGGTTGTTATTCGATAAACTGAAGGACCTAGTTAAAGAGTCCCAAGCCATTGTGAAAACATGCCGGGATGTTAAATATGTCACAGTCAATCTGACGATTTCATCAGCCAAGCTGGGGGATTCAGGCCGACCTCTCAGTGTGGTCTCGAATAATCTAGAAAAATTGACCGGAGAAATTGCGCAAAGTTCCTCTCAGTTTGAGGAAATATTTAAGTCTTATGAAAAATCAGTTTTTGATATGTACTTTTCTATCGCGACGTCGCGGTTTCAGATTGAAATGATGAAACATCTCACGGATGAAGTCCTTGAAGAAAGTCAAAATTCGGGAGAGTTTACGAACGCTCAAGAACAGTTTCTTTTCTTTAACTGCTCCTTGTTACGTAAATTGATCTCAGAAAACTTCAGTAAGGTTACGGCCACGTCGGCAGAACTTGTGAGAACCAATAAGTCTCTGTTGATTTCTGTTGAGGCGCTTTCCAAGGTGACGGCCGGCATGGGTGTGATTCACGTCGTTGGTAAAATTGAGATGGCCAGAACGGGAAGCTCCTCGGACTCTCTCGCTTCACGATTGAAGGAGATGGAAGAGCTTACGGAAGTCTTCAAGAAAACTCTCAAAAATTTAGAGCAGGAATGCAGCATGGGTCTTGCGATTTGCAATGAACTTAACGGGCACAATCAGATCATCACCAACGACCTGAAGAGAATTGACCAGCTTATTGCGGTTTAGAATATCATTTATTTAGAACCAATGACTTCTTGAATCCAAGGATAGGCGTCAGAGACACTCGCGTGCCCTTCGATATTTGATGGACTTTTCATTTTATTCCCGCTGCACGCCGATCCCCAACTGACAATTCCTACTTGTGTATATTGGCCCTGGTGAACGATAAACAGGGGGCCGCCGCTGTCGCCGGGGCAGGACGCTTTGTGATTCTGAGTTGTTTCAGCGCAAAGAATATCGGCGGAGATCAGCCAACCTTTTTTTGTCGGGAACTCGTCTTCGTTGCAGACTTTTCGACTGATGAGGGGAAGAGTGATCTTTTGCAAAAGGGCTCCGTCAATACGCCCTTCTGGATCGGTGAGTCCCCAGCCGATGACCGTGGCACGTTGAGGGGCTGTTGGGGATTTTTCCAAATCTTCGCTGTTTAGAGAAATGGGCTCGATGTCCTGGACGGGTGTAGAAAGTTCGATCAAGGCAACATCATGATGAGGCCATGAAAAGTGAGGGTGAGGGATGATGGATTTAACCTTCAAAAGGCGTCCCCCTTGGCCTGAGATCTGATTGCTTCCGATATACAGATTGAGTTCGCTGGTCTTCACCGTTCGTTGCACCGTTTCGGAAGCGTCTTCGAGAATGCAGTGGGCGGCGGTCAGAACCCATTTGGGATGAATAAGGCTTCCTCCGCAAAGATGATCGACATAGTTATCTTGAGGGCTGTTGAGCCAAATATTTACCATGAATGGAAATTCGTTAAGGCTCGCGGCGGTGCCCCCAATAATTCCATGTTGTCGGGTACTCAACGAAAGCAAAGTACGGCGAGAATACCTCTGACAAGAAGACAGGGTCATGACTAAAGGAATAAGAAGTAATAGGGGGAGTCGCATGGTTGGCCGCCTTTTAAATAGAGGTATCTGAAGAGGTGATAAAAGGCAGCCAAAGTAAGATGATTTTGCAAAAAATTCCGAATGCCTGCGGCCAACCAACGGGGTGAGGCACGACTCTTCGGTGCGCGAACTTCAAGAAAGCCTGTAACCAATTCTAAAGGCCTCACTGGGGACCTCAAAAGGTGCCTTGATGTTCCAATCAGCGGCTAAATTACAGGGATATAAATATCCTCTTCGCTGGTTGGATCGTTGTTTTTATATTTAGCGCCAAGAACTTCAAAGTGCGGTCTGTCGTCCAATCGATACGGCGAGTTCGGTAGCCAACTCTTATAAATGTATTCAAATATGCTGTGGTCGGTATTCAACCCCCTGTAGGAAAAAACGGCATACAGGCCACTTGGTAGGACAAATGTTTCCATTCCATCTGGAACACCATCAAAATTGAGAACTTCAACTGTGGCCCATTTTTCAAAAATGTTTGTTGGGTTAAAATCAGTAAAATATCTCGGCGGATAAATAGAGATCGAAATAAGATCGGTGGAGGTCGCATTCTTTATTTCTTTTCGCTTTGGTCCAAATCCTCTCCAGAGGGGAGTGACATCATATTTAGAAAAACTGAGTTTAATGTGGTTTCCCACCAATTTTTTTTCGGCAATCATTTCTATTTTTGGCACTAAAATCATTTATTCTCCAGTTTTGCACATGGCAAAGCCACCTATTATGTCGAGATAAGAATCAGAAGAAAAAGAATCGGAAGCATTTGATACTATCACGAGAAAGATGGTGCGCGAGGGGGGACTTGAACCCCCACAGGATTTCTCCCACAGGCTTCTGAGACCTGCGTGTCTACCAATTCCACCACCCGCGCTTGGGCTTGGAAAACAATAATTTCACCGATGATTTGAAAATTCAAGTACAAAGAGGCTCTGCCAAGAAGCAGAGGCCAAGAAAACTATTGGGGGGCGCAGAGATGATAGCCAAACAGTCCAGACACTTTGTAACGGTTGGTGTCGTCGATAAAGTTTTTCTGTGAAGCTTTTAGACTGACGCCTTCTTTTAAATGGGAAATAAAATCTTTGGCTTCATAGGCGACGCCGGTTAAGTAGACCAGCCCTGGGGTTTTTGTTTCAAAACTTCCCCGTAAAGAGCACCCCAAGAAGGCGGCCATGACATTGTGGCGACTCCAGGAGTTCATTTCCTGACCATAGATCTTTAATTTTATTTTGTAGCGGTCGGCGGTGTCTCTAAAGACAATATAGTTATATTTTGCCGTCTGAAGATCTGTAAAGCGTCTAAGAATTTGTTCGTTGTTCAGTTGCGAGTTGAGATCTTGAATCAAAAGACGATCTTCAATTCCCTGCAGCCATCCAGTGAGACCCGAAGGACCACTGCTGCCGATCGCCGCAAGAGCGCTCAATAACAGCATAGGGTTGTTTGCCTGAAATTCATTGAAGTAAGAGTTTTCCAAATTGAGATCCCCTTGCAATGGGGTCTTGGAAAGATCGGCAAGCAGGGAATAAGAGTAGCGCAGACTTGTTTCGATAAGGTCGACCTGCAATTTTTCGAAGGTTTTTACAACCACGCGATCACCGGCAAAACAAGCGTTGCCATCGACGTGGTGCAGTTCCCCTTTAAGGCGAATTTTATAGCAGGAAGGCTCCAATGTTTTCCACCACAGACGATTGAGGGGATTGTTTTGATTTTCAGTGTTGTTAGAAAAAGCGAAAGGTTTTCTGATGGATTTAATTTGGGCCGAGCCTAAACATTTCTGCTCGAGCTCTCGTGAGTGGCGTAGCAGATCCAACAGGCTCCAGAGGATGGTTTTTTGTTGTTTGACCAGTTCTTCGTGATTTAAATCGGCCGCTTTCAGATAAGAATACATGGCGCGGGATTTTTGATGGAACGCTGGATCCTCGCAACGCTGAAGGGACTGGATTCTTTCACCGAGAATGATGTTGAGTCGATCGATCAAGGCACTGTTTTGAAGGCGCAGAGTCTGCCCATAGGAGGTTCCTTGGGCCTTTCCGACCCAAGGAATCAACACTACAAAAAACAGAATCAGAACTTTCCGCATTCGTCTTATCTTTCCGAGTTTGCAGCGGCCGCGGCGGTCACAGCTCCAGCGCCAACAACAGCGGCACCAACGACGGCAGCTCCGGCAGCACCATTGCGGCGAGAGATTTCTGCTTGTCGACGTTGCTCTTCGCCCAAATCAGCACGCGTATTCGCCGTAGCGACCTCACGCTGACCTTGCTCCGAGAGTTTAAGCAACAAAGTTTCATCGCCGATTTTCACCGGAAGGATCGCGCTGATAGCGTGTGGATTGAGTTCAATAGTACCCGCCGCCGAGTTGATCACACCACGAATGTCTTGGGATTTGATTTCCATAACGAGGGGACTTTTGCAGGTGTTGTTGGCGGAGATATCGACTCGCAGAATTACCAAAGTTTCTGCGGTTTTTTCCAACGTGATATAGCCACCGCATTTAAGAGGTTCTGCTGCTAACACCATGCTAGCCGCTTTTGCTTGAAAGGACATTGTGAGGGCCAAGGCGGCACCCGCTAAATTTCTCAGTTTCATAAGTCTCTCCTTTTTTTCGACAAAGGGGAGGATGCAGCGGGTGTGCCAGAATAAGACACCTTATGGGGTGCTATTATATTCGTTTTGAAAGGGAAAAAGGCCTGTATGAGGAACCGTGGTCTTATACAGGCTTGCTTAGACTTTGAGCAACGGGTGACGTTTTTGAGCGCCTAAAGAACACAAGCTGAAATGAGGTTGTATTTTTTAAAGCCTTCCAGTGAGCATCTAAAGGATTCAGAGATCTTAATAACATTCTTTTCCAGAGAAATCGTTTTCTTATATCTCACGGCACCACCCCAATCACCGCAGACATCTCCGCCAACGCGATTTGGATTGGTAGAAATTAAAAGGGTGTTGTTATCTTCCAGTGTTGCATCAGATGAAATATGCGCGATGGGAGTGAAGTAGAGTCCTGTTCCTTCAAAGGACACGCTCACTCCGTAGTCGTCTTCAGTCACAGCGACTTTACAAACACCAGTGGATTCTTTCTCAACATTGCTGGCAACGCGGCCCGTGGCTCCGTTTAAGGATTTGAGTTGTTCAATTAAACCCTGTGCACTGTTAGCAGAAGCTTTTGATCCCAGGGCCGACGCCATGAAAAGTACCATCAATACCAGCTTTTTCATTTTTATTCCTTCCAGATAAGTCGCCAAATGTAGGCAGGTTGAGACGGGCGCAGAATACGGAGGCTTTCGATATTTTCCCACTGTTGTTTTTTTGACAGATACTTTCTACAAAACTAATACTCGTATTCGCTGCCGAATAAAACGCCGAAAGAAGACGACTCCACCGCAGAGTTTTCCTTCCCATAATAGAGGCCGATGGCCGAGCGCAGTTTGCCACTCATCCACGAGTATCCCACGGAGGTGTTCAGGTTCTCACTCAACGAGCTGACATCATTGCTGAAGCGATGTGAAAGACCGCAGAGCAGTTGGTGACCATCAGGGGCTCCGAATCGGTAGCCAAATGTCTGAATGAACTCATAGCTATTCAATGATCCAGACTGCTCGGTAAAAATGGAATCAGTCAGAAGTTCATGAGAACCGATTTTAAAGCTGTGCCCCAAAGCCAGGCGACCTTCCTCGTGCGAGATACTGGCGCTGGAATCCTCTTCGGTGACTGTGATGTCGTTGGGGCCTGGAGAGCCATAGGTGAAAATCTTGGCTTTGCCCTCGTTCTGTTTATAAAGGCTCCAGCCACGAGTGTTGAAGTTGATACCGAAAGTGTAGTGATCAAAACGAAAATGCGAAGACACCCCCAGAGCCAAATTCAGGTTTTTAAACTGAGACTCTACTTTGGCGAGGGAGGCGGGAGGTGTGGTGGTTGTGGGTTCCGAAAAACCGAACAGTTTGACTTCGGAATAACGAACCAAGACCTGAAGAGCAAAGGGGATGGGCTTGAAGGCCATCGAATAACCAGAAACCAGACGATTGATGTTGGAGTTGGCATCGAACTGATTTTGCGCAGAAGACGATCGCCATGAGAACTCTCCCTGCAGAGTGTTGGCCATAAAGAACTCATGCACCAAGCTGTCACCGACCAGGATATTACTTAGATAGGTGGGGGACAGATTCAAGGAAGACGAGAACGTGTTCCCCTGTTCCTTCGAGTTGAGGTTCTTCACGGTTAACAGTGGGAAACGATGAGTCATAAATAAGTGAGGCATAAG
>NZ_JBLJBT010000024.1:0-79584 GCF_047637665.1 Bdellovibrio sp.
AAAGATTGAGTGTAGGCTCCTGCTAGAATTTGAAAAACCCCGAACAGAATAGCTCTTTCTAATTCCGCGCCTTGACCTCCCATAAGGCCCATCCAATATGTGAGGGCAAAGAGAATGGGCACCAGCAGAGAGCGATGGGAGTGAACCGTGACTCCGATAAAAAGTCCCAGCAAGAGAATCATGAATGTGAGAGTGATCACCCACAGGCGGTGCCCTAAGGTGCCCAGGTGGTCATTCAAGACCAGAAGAAATCCGACCAGAGCTCCGAAAATAGACAAAGGCAGTTGATGAGTTAATACGCCGACGATGAGGGGAACGGCTGTCGCAAAAGCCGATACGAACATCCGGGGCCACGGTGAAGGGGCGGGATTGATGCGAAGCGCTTCTTCGAGGTGATGGCGGAAATTCATAATGTTCAGTATACTCTTTCATCGAGGTATTGTTATGAAAAAGAAGATTGTTGTTGAGGCCGTTGTCGATATCGTCTGCCCATGGTGTTTTGTTGGAAAGAAAAACTTTTTAGATGCGGTTGCCGAATGTCGTGAACGCTTTGACATCGAGGTTCGCTTTCTTCCCTTTCAACTAGACCCAACAACACCATCTGAGGGAGTTTCACGTTCCCAGTATTTAAAAAATAAATTTGGCAGTTCTGAAAGATTTCAAGCGGCGGAAGCCATGGTTCTTAAAGCCGCCCAAAACTCTGGTATGGAAATTCAATTTGAGAAAATACAGATGCACATTAACACACGTGATTGTCATCGTCTTATCTGGTGGGCGGGGCATGATGGGAAACAGCTTGAGGTCACCAATGCTCTCTATGACGCCTACTATGTTCAAGGCGTGGATCTTTCGCAGCTTTCCAATTTAAAAAAGGTGATGGCATCACAGGGATATGACGAAACCAAAGTGGAGGCTTTCTTGAGGGGACCCCAGGGCCAAGAAGAAGTTCAAACTTTGATCACCGATGCTTATGACTTGGGCGTGAGTGGTGTCCCATTTTTTATTCTCAACCGTGAAGTGGGAATTTCGGGAGCTCAGCCCAAAGAAGTCTTTCTTCAGGCTTTTCAAGAACTCTAGTTTCTTTTTTTTCTGGACTGGTGACGGTGTTCCTCGTGCCAGCTTTTTCTTTCGGCATGAGACTGATCTTTGCTGGTTTCTGCCTTCGGCAGATTTTGCAGGCTGGCGCGCAGTTGAGAGTGAAGGGGAAGCAAGGACGTGCCCGACATCAACAGATCGCGGTAGTTATTGTTGAAAGACTCAGAGGAATCTTGATCAAATAATAGACGTTCAATTTCAAAACGTGCAATGCCCGCGTGTTGGTCGGTGATGAAATCAAGTTCGGTAAGAATATCAATATCGGCCATAAGGGACGTGAGTTCACGCAACCAGACGTATCTTTCCGCGGTCATAAGAACTTGAAACCATTCTGTAGGGGCGGCGGCGTATCCGTTTTCGCGATCAAATTCTTCTTTAAGAGAATTTAAAACTTCTTTTTGAAGGGCCCAAAGGGCTTGGCGCACTTGGAGGGCGTTGAGGTGGTGTGCTGATTTTGTCATCGGCAGGGCTCCTGTTTATCTGCAAAGCTTGATGTTAACGCATTTTTTGCTGGAAAACATCTACTTTTGCCCGAGGAAACCCTGCCGGAAATCAAATTAACGGCAACGTCTCCATTGCAGATGGTAAACCAGACCAGAGGAGATATCGGCGCTGTCCACCGTCGCCAAAGTTTGTTCGTTGCGAGTGTTTGTCTGAGCCATCATGGAAGTGTTCACGCGAAGGTTCACACTGGCGCCACAAGGTGTCCAGACCATAGTACTTGCAATTAAGTTGTCAGTCACAGTGTAGACGTCACTCAAAGGACCTGCGAAGGTTCTTGAAATACGAGGACCTCGGGCGCCGGCCCAAAAGTATTCCGCATCAAAACGTGAGAGGGCCCCACGAGGAACTGAGTTAAATCCGCGATAGTCGACTTGGAACACCGCCACGCTGTACCCCGATGGAACTTCAACGGGTACTGAGATATTGCATGACTTTCTGTCCACGCGCCGGCCGCCACCAGCCTCCGCGACATAGTTATCAAAGAGAATACTCAGAGCTTGCTGATCGGGACTCAAAGTGACACTGGCTGATCCTGCAGGACACCCGGTGCCTCCGTAGGCGGGTTGCCCTAAACGAATCGCTTGAGCTTCTGCTTTAAGACTGACAATCGATAAGAGTCCGGCAAGAGTTAATAAGAGTTTGGATTTCATAGTTCCCCCTTTTGGTTTTTTATTTAAGTTGGTTTTAAGTTTAAAAATTAGCGACGACCTGAATCTGGGTATCGTGGTGGACGCCCAGGATTAGGCGGAGCAGGACGTGGATTGCCGGGATCTGGTGCGGGAGGACGAACACCTCCTGAGGCACTGCAGGTTTTCCACACAAGCTTATATTTCTGAGACTGCACCTGACCGTCGATGCTGTCCAAGGTGATTTGGGACGTGATTAAGGACGACGTATTCAGATTGCGGGCCATTAAAAATGTCGTTAAGAAAAGCGTTTGGCTTTCGTTCGAACTGCACGGCGCCCAAGCCGCTACGCGAGGATCGATGTCATGATGAATGTAGTAATTGTCGTTGTAAGGGCCGTTGAAGTCTTGCTTTCTAAAAGAATAAGTTCCGCCATTTTCATAGCCGGGTTTTTCATTTCGAGGTTTGCTTCCGTCAAATGAGTAAAGAGCTTGATGGGAAACCACACTGCCTCGCTCGGCATAGGCAAATCCACGATAGTCCGCCGCCAAAAGAGCAAAGGTCCATCCGCGAGGAACCCAAAAGCTGACTTTTAATTCGCACATAAGGCGCGCAATCGGATTTTGCATTGTCGATTCGGCGATGAAATTGTCTAACAGAAGAGAAAAGGTCTGTCCTTCTGGAGAGATCGTGGCGCTGTAAGAGCCCACAGGGCACCCACTGCCAACAGCTTGAATATTCTGAATGCGAACTCCCGGCGGCGTTTGTGCTTCAGAAAGTTGACTTGTCATAAATAGAAGTAGTCCCAAAAGATGCGCGAAGCCTCGCTGCATAAATCCCCCCTTACATCTTCCTTCCCCAAGGAAGCGGTGACATCTGTCACCTGGTAAGGCCTATAGCAAGGGGTGGGCCAGGTGGGTTGGTGGCAGGATGACTCCGCTGCCTTTCTTTTAAACAATGTGTCTTGGGAGTATCAGTGTTCTTGGTACTGCGTTAAAAAATATGATAGAAATCGGTCCATAGGAACTTTTTTAGATGACCAAGCGTGGGGCGATGATTCGAAAATGGATTTTGCAAGCTGTGCTGCTTTTTTTTGTTAGCAGCTTGGGCTTTGTTTTGTTTTATCGTTTTGTTCCGGTGCCATTGACTCCTTTAATGGTGATACGCTCTGTGGAGTCATTGTGGTCTGAACAATCCGTCGGGATTCATAAGGATTGGGTTCCTTTGGAAGAGATTTCTCCGGCCATGCAGCGGGCGGTGCTGAAGGCGGAGGACTATCGCTTCTTTGATCACAACGGGTTTGACTATGAGGCCATTCAAAAGGCGATGAAATACAATCAGACTCATAAACGAAAAAAAGGAGCGAGTACGATCAGTCAGCAGACGGCAAAGAATGTGTTTCTTTGGCCTCATCGTGATTGGATTCGGAAGGGCTTTGAAGCTTACTTCACGGTCTTGATCGAGTTTGTTTGGCCCAAAGAAAGAATTCTGGAAGTCTATTTGAACGTGATTGAGCTTGGGTCCGGGGTCTATGGTGTTGAGGCGGCGGCGCAAAAGTATTTTAAGAGAAGTGCTAAAAATCTGACTCCGCATCAGGCCTCATTGATTGCAGCGGTGTTACCCAATCCTCGAAAGTTCCGAATTGATCGCCCTTCCATCTATGTTATGGCTCGCCAGCGCCGCATCCTCAACCGTGTGGCGCCAGACCTTCCTAAAGAGGAAGAGTCTACCTTGTTGGATTTCTTGGATCTTAAATTTGATTCTGAAGAAGAGTAGGCGTTAGAATTTAGAGTCATGAGCTCTCAACAAAAAAAGAAAAAGATGATTCAGGCGATCCAAAGCAAGGGCTGTCTTTTGGTTTATCCCTTGGAGAATCGCAAAGAGCCCGCGAGCCTTTGGTCTGAACTTTATCCGCGCACGAAGATGCGCTGGGAGTGGGATCAAGAAGGAGACAACCGCGTCGCTGAGATGTGGGTTCTGCGAGAAGAGCTGTCCCGCAGCAGGGAAGTCATTTATGCCAAGTGGTTTCGGGGACGGGCGACCTTCTTTTCCAAAGAGGTGTTCGTGAACATTTTGGCATATCTGGGATCGTCTCAGGGAGAGGTGAGTTTGCCAAGGCCCTCACAAGAGGCGTTGGATAGTTTTTTGCTGGACTCTCCTCAATCGACAAAGATCATCAAAGAAAATTTGGGCTGGCAGGGACGTATCATGGAAAGTCATTATAATCGTGCGCTGAAACCTCTTTGGAATTTTCTTTATATCGTGGGGTTCGGGGAGGTGGAGGACTCGAGTTTTCCGTCTCTGAATATGGCCGCGACACAAAATTTATTTGAGGATCTATGGCTAAAGTCACTGGACCTGGATCCGAAGGACGCGGAAGAAAGACTTGTGAAAATTCTTGGAGAAGAGAATCTTTTTTTGAAGTATGCAAGGCGTATTAAAAAAAGCGCGGAGCTGTATTAACGCATTTTCTTCTTCGTAAATTGAATTGCTGTTCTGATTTTCGAAGAATGAGAACATGAGAAGCAAAATACTATTTATTCTCATTGTTTGGTCGATAGAACCCGTCTTTGCGGAAGATGAATTTGAATCTCGCTCATTGGATTTATCCTATGAGACCTCTTGTGACACTCGAAACGACCTGATCACGCTATCCTTTGTTGGTGACATTCTGATTCATCAAGCCCTTTATCGATCGGTGGTTGCAGGGTCCCAACATTTTTCGCAGATCTGGAAAAAAACCGACGGACTTATCAACAAGGCCGATATTTCCGTGGGAAACCTGGAGGGCCCGGCGGCACTCGGGGTGGATCGCCAGGGACGAGATCGCGGCGACATTGGTTTTGTCTATGATGGAGAAGTGTATTCGGGAACCAACTTTCTTTTTAACTATCATCCACGCATTTTGTCTGATTTAAAAAAATCTGGGTATGATCTACTCACAGTCGCGAACAATCACGTGTTAGATCGGTATTCTTTAGGGATTGATAAAACGATCCTGGCGGCTCGGCAGTTGAATTTACCAGTGGTGGGAGCAAGGCATTCCCAAGAGAGGAATGCCCCGTTCTATCAGATCGTGCAAACGCAGAATATGAAAATTGCTTTTATCGGTTGTACAGAGATGACCAATGGAAATCCCGACACGAAAGATCAGGTTCTTTTCTGTTATAAAAATCCGAAACGAATTCTGGCGATGATAAAAGAGATATCAAGTCGGCCAGAGGTGGATGCGTTGGTGGTTCTTCCTCATTGGGGGAGGGAGTACACGTCGACGCCCGAGGATCAACAAAAGGCTTTTGCGAAACAGTATCTCGAGGCCGGAGCTTCGCTCGTGATGGGATCTCATCCGCATGTTCTACAGCCCTGGCAGAAATATGTGACTCGAGACGGACGAGAAACACTGATTGGCTATTCATTGGGAAATTTTGTAGCGGGTCAATATGGGCTGGCAAGAAAAGCGGGGGTGGTTGCTTATGTGGGGCTATCTAAGGAAGGCTCACAAAAAGCGAAGATTTTTGGTGTGGGTTATACGCCGACATATCGCGAGGGAAACGAAGTCTTTCCGATAGGAGGGCGGGATTCCCGAAGCGTTTTGAATCACGTCGCCGCCCTTTTTGGATCCAAACGCAGGATTGAGCCGACGGGAGCCCTGCTTGAAGCTCTTTGCGCAAAAGTGAGTGGAGTGGAAAACCAATAATTGCCCACCTTTTTTTCGAATGTTAATGTTATGGCAGTAGGAGCTTTGCAGATGGCCGAGAAAGATAAATTTCCAATGACGTTGGCCATAAGGCAACTCTTGAAAGAGAACGTGTCCTTCTCAAGCCATCTTTATGACTATGAAGAAAAAGGCGGAACGACAGTGTCCTCCCGAGAGCTTGGAGTCAACGAACATTCAGTGATCAAAACACTGGTTATGGAAACGGAGACTAAAGAGCCGCTTATTGTTTTGATGCATGGAGATCTGCAAGTTTCTACTAAACAACTGGCGCGGGATTTGGGAGTTAAAACCATTTCTGCTTGTAAGCCCGAGGTGGCAGATCGACACACTGGGTATCAGGTGGGTGGGACATCACCTTTTGGAACCAAAAAGAAGATGCCGGTCTATATGGAAAAGTCGATTTTGGATCTTGAAAAAATCTATATCAACGGTGGCAAGAGAGGCTATTTAGTCTCCCTTTCCCCCAAAGAGGTTGTCAGAGTGTTGCAGCCTCAACTGGTTCATGTCGGTGTTGTTGCGAGTGGATCATGAAGTCTTGGATTGTTCTTTTGTGTATTTCTTTTTTCTCTTTGTCTGCGCCCTGCAAGGTGGATGGGGCGACCATCTACTGGTTGTTTTTCGATGCGCCGGGAGCTGTGAATTTAAATGCGAATGATCATGAAGCTCCGGGATATCTTTTAGAAGTGCATCGCCTTCTGGTTCATAGGATGCCCGAATACAGACATCAGGTTGTTGAAGTCCCGTTTTTACGAATTTTAGAACAGATGAAAAAGCAAAGGGGAACCTGCACTCTCATGATTCTTAAAAATCCAGAGAGGGAATCCTTTATGGAGTTTGGAACGCCTTTGCTCAAAGGGATTCCCGCGGGAGTCATCGCCAGCAGAGGCAACGCAAAGCTGATTCGCTATATGACTAAAACCGGGGTCGTGGATTTGGACATGCTGTTGAAAGATAAAAACATCAATGTCGGCGTGATTACGGAAAGATATTATGGCAAAAAGATCAACGAAAGCTTGGTGAAGATTCACGGTGCGCAGATTATACAAAAACGCAGAAAAAATGCGGCCCAAGAACTCAAAAGCATGATGGCGCTGGGACGACTGGATGTGTACTTAGGTTTTCCCTTCGAGGTGGCTTTCAATTCGGATTTCATTTTTTATCCCATCAAAGACAATTCTGAACTCTTGCACCCCTCTATTTCGTGTGAAAAGACGGCCTTTGGAAAAGCCATTATCGCAAAAACCGAGGAACTTCGCCGGAAGCAGGGGCTGGATTCTGAAATTGAAAAGATTTATACTCGTTATGCCCCCTTGGGAGTTCAAGGAAGAGAGTAGTTAATCCATGACCAAAAAGATCGAAAAGCTGGGGACCGTAACAACAGAGTCTGTGTTGAAAGCGACAGGGAAAAGTTGGAATCAGTGGATCGATATTTTGAATAAGGCTAACGCCCACGCATGGACTCACAAACAAATAACAGACTTTCTTAGGCGCAAGTACAAACTATCCATGTGGTGGCAACAAGGTGTTTCTGCTGGCTATGAAATCTTCATTGGCAAAAGGATTCCTGGAAGAACTTTAAAAGGCGATTATTCAATCACCGTCACTCGCACCTTTCCTGTCGATGCAAAAAAATTGTGGAAGTTGATCTCGTCTGAACAGGGCATGTCTCTTTGGTTGCGGCCTCTTTCCAAAGTGCAGTTAAGGATTGGAAACTCTTTTGAGACAGAGGGGGGCGCCTTCGGAGAAATTCGCACATTGCGGGCTGGTCAACGAGTGCGATTGACATGGCAAGAGACGGATTGGAATAAAAGCACCACCGTGCAGGTGTGGATCTTGCCCCGCAAAGGAGATAAGAGCGTACTCGTATTTCAGCATGAAAAGCTGGTCGATGGGCGTTTGCGCGCTCCTCTGCGCGCGCACTGGGAAGAAGCTATTGGGGCCGTCTTAGATTGCGTCCGGACTATGGTCTAGAAAGCGTGCGAATTCTTTCATTCTGAGAATGAAAAAACCGAAAAGATGCTTATGAACTCAGCATCTTTTTTCCGATCCTGGATCTCTCGCTTCGGTGTCGAAGTGAGTCTTGTGGCTTTCTTGGCCCTGGCTTTCTTTCTTTATAAAGAACCCACGCTTTTGGTGAGCCTGCGATCTCAAGCTTCTCTTTCGCCGGAAGCTAAAGACTCGGTCATGAAGATTAAAAATATTGTTGAACGTGCCGAAAAATCCGAAAAAGCGTTTCTCAAGTCTCGTCGGGAACAAGATCTTCAAGAGTACAATCAGCAGGTCCTGCTTCTTAATTATGAAATGGGATCTCTGACCAAACTGGTGGCCCGAGAGCCAATCCATCAAAAGCAGGTCGCTCAATTAAATAAAGCCCTGCGTGATCATTTTGAAGCGGTGAATGACCTTTTGGTGCAGCGACAAAAGGGAAGCCTCGTGGCCTCGCGTTTACCGGCCCAGGCATCCTTGGTGCCGATTGTTGAAAGTACCTTTGCAAAGGATTCGGCGGATTCGTTTGTAAATTACAGGAATGAACTTCTTGGGGTGATTTTTGCGATGGCGATCTTTGTGGCGTTTTTAAGTCGCTGGTGGCAAAAGAAAAGTTTGGACGAACAAAAAAAGACCTCGGCCTCTCTTCAGGGGCGGTCCATTTTGTTGGATACGATTCTTAATAGTATGAGTGAAGCTTTGATCGTGATTGATCGACAAGGATATTTCACCCATTACAATGCCGCCGCCCAGAAGATCATTGGTTCTCGATTAAAGGAAGTTTCTTCGGAGGCTAGCGCTGAAGAGTTGGGTTTTTTTAATCCTCTGAATGGTGAAATCTTTACGCAACGACAACTGCCCTTCCAGCGAGCCCTTCATGGGGAACAGGTCGATGATCTTGAAATTTTTGTCCAAAATGAAACTCATCCACAAGGAATCTATATCAGCGTGAGCAGCCGTTCGCTCAATGATATCGACGGAGGCATCTCTGGAGCCTTGGTGGTCTTCCGCGATATCAGTCGTCGCAAAATGGTTGAGCAAGAGTGGATGAGGGCCCGCGAAGCGGCTTTGGAGGCCTCGCTTAAGAAGTCAGATTTTCTGGCGGCGATGAGCCATGAGATTCGCACGCCGATGAATGGCGTGATCGGTATGACGACTTTGTTAGCGGACACCTCGTTGAATCCAGAACAAGCGGAATACGTAGGGACGGTGAAGAGATCCGCAGAGTCCTTGCTGATGCTCATCAATGATATTTTGGATTATTCAAAGATCGAAGCTGGCAAGGTTCGTTTAGATCCCCAGCCTTTTGATTTACAATTCTTGGTGCATGATGTGATTGAAATCTTCCGCCCCAGCGTTGCTGAAAAAAATGTCGGTCTGCATTCGGTATTAGAGACCTCGCCACAATGGTACTTCGTGGGAGATCAAGGGCGTCTTCGTCAGATCTTGGTGAATCTCGTAGGGAATGCCGTCAAATTTACTGAAAAAGGTTTTGTCAGTTTAGAAGTTTCTCGGGTGCTTGAACATCAGGGACAGTGTCAGATTCGTTTTGAAGTGAAAGACACGGGGCCTGGTCTTAAAGAAGAGGAGCGTCGTTCTTTATTTCAAAAATACTTCCAGACCAAAAATGGAATGAAGTTTGGCGGAACGGGTTTAGGTTTATCGATTTCAAAACAGCTTGTCGACCTGATGGGCGGCGAGATCGGTCTGGAAAGTGTTGTCGGCTTGGGATCTAACTTCTGGTTCACGGTCACGTTACCGATGGCTCAGGCGCAAGACGTTCCACGATTGCATGAAGTTAAATTTGCGCGTCTTTTTACGGGTTCAATCCTTTTAGTTGAAGATCAAGTCGTCAATCAACGAGTGGCCCAAAGTTATCTTCGCAAATTGGGACTCGAGGTGGATGTGGCCGCCAACGGCCTTGTGGCCTATGAAAAAAGTTTGAATGGTAAGTATGATCTTATTTTGATGGATTGTCAGATGCCAGTTCTTGATGGTTTTGAGGCGACACGCCGAATTCGCAAAGAAGAACAGAAGACGGGAAAAAGAACCCCGATCGTCGCATTAACTGCAGATGGTGCTCCGGGAGACAAAGGGGTTTACTTCGCGGCGGGCATGGATGACTTTTTGGCGAAACCTCTGGAACTCAATCATTTGATCGAGACCCTGCAGCGGTGGTTGAAGGCCTCCGAGGCAGGGCTTGATGAAAGTGCATTACTGCAACTTGAAAATTACGTGGTGAACGATCAGAATTTGGTCGAAGCCTTGATCGAGGATCTGGAACAGTCCGCGCCTAATTTGATCGAGTCCATGCGTCAGGCCCTGGATGACGTCGACTTGCAGGGGCTTGCTGAGGCGGCTCATGCTTTGAAGTCCAGCAGTGCCGCCTTAGGCGCCAAAAAACTTTCAGAACTTTGTGCTGCCGTGGAAGAGCTTAAAGAGCTCAGTGCGGCTTCCATGTTTGTTGAACAAATTGAAGAACAGTTTGGAAAAAGCATTCTCGATTTAAAGAAATACGTTTCTCAGAAACAGACGGCTTAAAAAAGGAAAGCAATCAGAAAGGAGAAGGACATGGCAAATATTCTTATTGTAGATGATCAAAGAAGTGTCCTTCTGACTTTGGAGGCGTTGTTGACCAAAGATGGGCATACCGTCACGCCATGCATGAACGCGGTGGAGGCGCTGCGAACCTTGGCCCATGAGTCTTTTGATTTGGTTATTACCGACGCGGTGATGCCGGGAGGCGGGGATGGTTATGCCCTGACTCGCACGATTCGAAAGCACCCCTTGGTGGCCAAGGTGCCCGTGATTCTGTTGACCGGAAAAAGGGAAAAAAGTGATATTGAAAAGGGGATCGAGGCAGGCGTAAATGACTATGTTGTCAAACCCTTGGACCCGGAGCTGTTGTTGGCGAAGATTCGCAACCTCTTGGTCTCGACGAAACAAGAGTCCGTGCATTTTGCCGAAGCTCCCGTGCAATATAAGGCGGATTGGGAAATTAAGACCGAGATCACGTCCGTTTCTGAGTTGGGATTGAAAATCAAATCCAATGTTCCTTTGCCACTAGGGAAGATATTGCGTCTGAGTACACCTCTTTTTGAAGATATCGGAATACCGAAAATTCCTTTGCGTGTAGATTCTTGTGAGGAGGTTCCCGGGGCTGAGGTCTTTTACAAGATTCAGGCTCATTTTGTCGGTATTACCGAAAAAGAGTTGTCGCCGATTCGTCTATGGATTCGTTCAAAAAAAAGTTTCTGACCGGACTCCCAGAGGGAAGAGCCCGGCCAGATGAGGGACTGTGGATTTACTGACAGATCGGAAGGGCTTTCACCATGGAAGTGATGCTGCTGATCTTTTGATACTTGCTATTGGTTTTGATAACAGCCCAGTACGCACCAGAGCCCAACATAATTTTTCCTTTGTTTGCGACCTGACGAGCCATGATGCCGACACCACAATGCAAATTGATGTAGGGATCTAGGATGGTCTTCTTAGGATCTGTGGGGCTTAAGTTTTTATCTTTAGCCCAATCGAACTTGCAAAACTTCCAGCCTTGAATGTCTTGATATGAAAGTTGCAAAAGACCTTCAGAATAGACCGGTTTTTTGGTGATAGGATCCGTGCCCATGGTGGTTTCCTGCATCCGGGACAGCGGATTGTAAGCACTTTCATATTTGGCCATCGCAACAAAAATCTGAGCCCACACGTTGGCGCGATCTTGACTGCTCAAGGTGTAATAGCGAGGACAGAACTGATTGATATCATCAGCGCCTTTGAGAAGGCCACTCCAATCCTCCATCACCAACTTCATGAGATACTGAGACCACGCCTTACGCTCGGGACGCGCAGAGGACTCCCAAGAAAGAGCGTGCATGGAATAGGAATCGTTGGGCTCTTTAGGGTCGTTGGGTTCTGTAGGAGTTTCCGGATTCGAGACTGGACGTTCTGTGCCGCCTTTGTCGACCACGGCGAAAATCAAACTTCCTCCTTTGAGAAGCTGTATCACGGTATCTCGATTGTTCATCGAGACGGCCGGGCATCCCCAACTGCGTCCCTGTATGACGTTGGCTTCTTGAACGTAGGAAGCACCATGAATGACGATCGCCCGACTTCGCGCATTGGAGTTAGAGGAAGAAAGACCATCCAGTTTTAAGGAGAGCCCATGTTTGCCGTAATATGTTTCCGCAGCTCGATAGACTCCGAGGGAGCTGGCATTGGAGCCTGAGACGTTACTGAACTTTTCCGCATAGCCATCATGATTTGCATCAGAGCCCTTGCCGTGAGCGGTGCGAAGGGCCCACACTTTTCCCGTTTTCATATTGATAATATAAAAACGTTTATCTTTAGAGCTTTGCGCAAAATTGATGATAGAGATGTACTCCGAGTTTGAAAACTTCGCTTTATTCTGATGAAAGTAAACCAGAGCGTCTTCAAGCGCCTTGTAAGGGACCACATGTTCAGGATCGATGTGGTCATAATTTTTTAAAATCACGTCCCGTTCAGTGCTCTCGACAACAACCGGAGTTTCAGACGCTATTTTTTCTGTGTCATACGGAGGTGTCTCGACAATCTGTTCTTGGGTGGTGTCATCGGGGAGGGTGAGTTCTTGTTGAGAGGGATCTCCACAAGCCCCGAGAGTTAAAAGAGAAAGACTAAGAAGCGCTGTGCTGAAACGTGAGAAGAAGTTTTTTCGGTACCTGTTTTTTACCATTATTCCTCCGCTCTGTTGTGTGTGCGTTAACAAAGGCTATCTGAGGAAAAATGCAGACATTAAAAAAACGTTACAATAACATAAAATTTCAGACCAAGTGCTTGGTGGGATTTGATGCGTTCTCGGAAAATTCCCTACGGAAGCCCGTGAATAAACCAAAATTTGCACGACAAAATTGCTGTGCATTCCGACAGGGTCTCTTGAGCTGAGACGTGAATCTTCTTAATCTCTTTCGAAAAAAGCGAGGTGTCTGATGAAAGCCGTGCGATTTACTGGAGTTGGAAAAGCAGCGCAACTTGTGGAACTTCCTGTGCCGCAACCTAAAGCGGGCGAGGTGCTTGTCAAAATCGGAGGTGCGGGGGTTTGTCACTCGGATCTTCACGTGCTTCATCAAGGAATTGGTATCGATCATCCATTTACCTTGGGACACGAAAATGCCGGGTGGGTCGCTGCTGTCGGAAGCGGCGTGAAGAGTTGGAAAGAAGGAGACGCTGTCGCTATTTACGGCCCCTGGGGATGCGGGCATTGCCATGCGTGCATGCAATCATTTGAAAACTACTGTGAGAATTGGAAGCCCGGTCAATCCTATGGTGGAGGACTGGGGTCTGACGGAGGCATGGCGGAATATATGCTGGTGCCCTCAGAAAGACTTTTAGTGCCCTTGGGAAATTTAAAACCTCAGGATGCAGCTCCGTTGAGTGATGCGGCGTTGACTCCGTATCATGCGATCAAGCGGGCTTTGCCTCTTTTGACGCCCGAGTCGACGGCGGTTGTTTTGGGTGTGGGCGGTTTGGGACATATGGCCGTACAACTGCTACGCTGTCTTTCGGGATGTCGTATTGTCGCCGGAGACGTTGATGACAGTCGTCTGGAGATGGCAAAAAAACTAGGGGCTGATCTGATCGTCAATACTAAAAATGCGGACGAGGCGGCAGAAAAGATCAATAAATTTATTGGTCCTCGCAAAGCCGCTCTGGTTTTAGATTGCGTGGGCGTTCAGCCGACCGTCACACTGGGAAGCAAGATCGTTGGCATGAACAGTCAGTTTACGATTGTAGGCTTAGGCGGTGGGAAGTTGGTGATGGATGGATTCTCACTTCCTTTTGGTTGCATGGTTAGCACTCCATATTGGGGGGCTCGCGCTGAACTTCTGGAAGTTTTGGCGTTGGCCCAAGCGGGTCGTATTCATGCCGAGGTCACTCACTTTAAGTTAGAGGAAACGCCCTCAGTTTATAAGAAGCTGGAAGAAGGGAAGATCAACGGTCGCGCGGTGATTGTGCCTCAATAAATAAAAGGTCCCAAGAAATGGTTTCCTGCTGAAGCCACAGAACTTTATGCTGGTGCCAACTCTCAAGATAGACAAGTTCCTCCTTGTGGGGAACTTGCTCTAACGTCTCACACTCCAGAATGAGTGCCCAAAACGAAAATATCTTTTTGTAAGATAATTGATGATCTAAGATTTCTTTTTCGGGATTCGCCCAAATTATTTCACAAGGAAATAGAACATCTTTAAGTCGTTCTTTTAGGCCCGGGTCCTCCTGGATCAGCAGAGCCTTCAGGCGGTAAGGAGAAGTCACTGGCGGTATCTCCTTTGAATGAAGATGCTCTGGCTCTAGAAAACCAGGGCACAGGGCTGCCAAAGACTTGTCTCGAAAACTTTCACTCAAGTCTTCGTCAATGATCTCTCGGTATTCTACACAAAAGGGCTGTGCTTTTGTTGCTAACCAGATATGCGTCAGCCTGATTCCGGCAATTTCTTTTTCGTAGTGCGGATTGGCTAAGAGCTGATAGTGAGTCAAACGCTCGCGGGTGAGGGATGAAAAGATATAATTAAAAGTTCCCTGACAGTTTTGCATAGGTGAGGCTTCTCTTTCTTTATTTTGTTAGTAAGCTGAACCCTATGGAACATCCGGCGTTGAAGCTTGATCATGTCACGGTTGTCTTGGGCGGGGAAGTGATTCTCAAAGATGTCAACTTCGAGATTTCCCACGGGGAAACCTTTGTCATCATCGGTCCCAGTGGCGGTGGTAAAACCGTTTTGCTAAAGACCATGGCGGGGTTGTTTCAGCCTGCTGAAGGGCATGTTTTCTGTGAGGGCGAGGATTGGCAGAATCTGCAATCCGAAGGAAAAAGAAGGCTCGCCCGAAAAATTGGTGTGCAGTTTCAAAAAAGTGCCCTCTTTGATTCTTTGACATCTTTTGAGAACGTGGCGTTTCCTCTGCGTGAACACACGGATTTTTCAGAGGAGGAAATCAAAAAGAAAGTGCTTTCCTGTTTAAGGGATGTGGGCCTTGAAGAGGCGCAAAATCTTTTTCCTCACGAACTTTCTGGGGGGATGAAGCAGCGCCTGGGCATCGCGCGCTCGTTGGCCTTGAATCCAGAGATTGTTTTTTACGATGACCCCACGGCCGGCTTGGATCCCATCAACACAGACATTATGCTAGATCTGATCACACAACTAAAAAAGAACTATCGTTCCACCGTCATCATGGTGACGCACAGTTTGATCTGCGCCTACAAGATGGCAGATCGCATCGCTCTGGTCGCCAATCAGCAAGTCATTTTGGCGGGAAATCCCCAGGAAACTGAGGCCTCCAAGGATCCCTTGATTCATCAATTTGTGGCGGGCCAGATGGAAGGTCCTTTACGCTGGGGATAAGGCCACTTCTTAACGAAAACTTGAATTTAATTGTATTGGCGTAATGTTTTGCGTTGAATATATCTATCGTTGAGGTAGTTTGAACGGAAGAGGTTTTATGAGTCGTCTCGTCGGATTTCTGGTTGGTGTTGTTCTGCTTGGCACGTTGTCATGCACCACAAGAGAGGAGCCTTTGGGCTCCGAAGGAAATCCTATCAAACTTCATTTTGTGCCCTCCCAGGAAGCCAAGGTTCTTTCTGACAATTCGAAGATTCTCAAGAAGTATCTGGAGGAGCACACGCCGTACAAATTCTCGGTGACGATCCCTCAGTCTTACATCACGGTGGTGGAGGCCTTTGGGACCAAGCGCGCGGATGTGTCGGCCTTAAATACGTTCGGCTATATTCTGGCCCATGAACGTTATGGTGCTGAAGCGCGCCTGACCGTAGTGCGATACGGATCTCCGAACTATCAATCGCAAATCCTGGCGAAAGCCGATAGCAACATCAAGACGATTGAAGACCTCCAGGGAAAGCGTGTTGCCTTTGTCGATCCGGCCTCCACCTCTGGGTATCTTTTGCCTTTGAAAGCTTTGCGTGACCGAGGCATTAAGCCCTTTAAAACCGTGTTCGCGATGAAACATGATTCGGTGATTTCGATGATTTATCAGGGGCAAGTGGATGCCGGGGCGACCTTTTACACGCCTCCGGTAAATGGGAAGATGGATGATGCCCGCCGTTTGGTCCTTCATCAATACCCGGATGTTGAAGAGAAGATTAAGATCGTCGCTTTGACCGAACCCATTCCCAATGATCCGATTGTTTTTAGAAAAGATATTTCAGAAGGAATGAAAACCAAGATCATCGCGGCGTTTGTGAGTTTTGTTGCAACGCCTGAAGGAAAGAAGGCCTTGGATTCCATCTACGGAGCCACGGATTTTAAAACGGTGACGGACGCTGATTATGCGGTCGTGCGTGAGATGCTCCAGGAAGCACGAAAGTTGAATAAGTAAAAAGGAACTCAAGGTGGCAAATATTTTAGAGGTGCGTGGACTTGATAAGACTTATCCCAACGGAGTGAGGGCGTTAAAGAACGTGAACTTCACTGTGCGTAAAGGAGAGTTTCTTGTGGTTATTGGACTTTCGGGTTCTGGGAAGTCGACTCTTTTACGTTGTATCAATCGCCTTCATGATCCCACGACCGGAGAAATTATTTTCGAGGGCCAAGACATTGCCCCCCTTCACGGTGAAAACATCCGACGAATTCGCTGCAATATTGGAATGATATTTCAACATTTCAATCTGATTCCGCGACATACGGTTTTGTCTAATGTTTTAATGGGAAGTTTGGGGCACCTCAGTTCTTGGCGTTCTATCTTGGGACTTTTTTCCGAGGAAGATAAAAAGAAGGCCCTGCAATATTTGGAACTGGTGGGTATTGCCGATAAGGCCCTTATTCCAGCCGATCAGCTTTCTGGGGGACAACAACAGCGCGTCGCTATTGCTCGTGCTTTGATGCAAAACCCTCGACTTCTGCTGGCGGATGAACCTGTCGCATCGTTGGATCCGGCCACCTGCCATACCGTCATGGATTATTTAAAAAAAGTGAACGAAGAACTGGGGATTACGATCATTGCAAATCTTCATTTTTTATCTTTAGTCCGTCAGTACGCCACGCGTGTGATTGCTTTAAAGGCGGGGGAGATCGTCTATGAAGGAACTCCTCAGGATATCACGGACGAGTGGTTTCAACGCATCTACGGCCAAGGTGCTAAAGAAGTTCACATCAGCTAGGAGTTTCCATGATGTCTTTTAATTTTAAACGTGTGCTCTTTGACTCCGTTGTCTTTTCGTTGCTGTTTGTGGTGGCTTTGGTGGTGATCACCAAACCCGATGAAGAAGCCATGCTGATGTTGGGACGAAATTCTTTGGTATTTTTAGGGGGCTGTGTTTTAGGGGCTTTCGTGAGTTCTCTATTTGCAGCCAGGGGGATTAAGACGGCGGGGGACGTTCTCTTTGCTCCTCGTCATTTGAATAAACTTGAAACAGCCGTTCCTTGGTACAAAACGGTATGGGGTTGGCAAATAGCCGTGGCCCTCGGAGTGACTTTCGCGGTGGCGATCGTGAAGACGAATTTTTCCATTTGGGAACTTACGGATATTGATGGTTTCCAAGGGGCCATGCGACTTTTTAAAGGAATTTTCAATCCTAATTGGGAAGTATTGCCAGCGGCTGTGAACAATATCATTGAAACGATTTTTATGGCTTTTCTGGCGACAGCTTTAGCAATTCCTTTGGCCTTTGTGCTCAGTTTTCTGTGTGCCAAGAATATTATGAAGGGACCAGTGTCTTTTATCGTTTACACACTTTTGCGAACTGTGCTGAATGTCACTCGCTCTGTGGAAGCGTTGATCTGGGCGATTATATTTTCAGTCTGGGTGGGGATTGGTCCCTTTGCGGGAATGTTGGCCTTGATGATTCATTCCGTGGCGTCGCTGGCAAAACAGTACTCGGAAATGGTCGAGACCGTCAGTGAAGGCCCGATTGAAGGGATTCAAGCAACCGGAGCCACGAAACTTCAAACGATCTGGTTTGCCGTGGTCCCTCAGATTGTTCTTCCTTACATTTCATTCACAGTCTATCGCTGGGATATTAATGTTCGTATGGCCACGATCATCGGTTTGGTAGGTGGGGGAGGCATTGGCACGATGCTGATTCAATATCAAGGCCAGGCGATGTGGAGAGAAGTCGGATGTATCATTGTGGTGATTGCCATCGTGGTATGGCTCATGGATGCGGCTTCGGCCTATATTCGGGAAGCCCTTAAGTAGTCCCTTGCGGGCAAATGCAAAGTTACAGTTTGAGACGAAAGACCGCGCGGCATATGCTGACTAAAGTGGAAGCGGGGTCTTTGTGTTTAAAGGCAGAATCAACGACTTTATTCTGATAGCCGCTATTTTACTGGCGACGTTTTGGTTTCAAAACCTTTGGATTCAAGCAACCCAGGTTGCGAATATTCCCTACAGTGAATTTCAAACTCTTCTAAAAACAAAGGCAGTGGATCATCTGGTCATCACGGATAAATACATCCGGGGTGACTTTAAGGAAGAGCGCAGTGATAAAAAAAAGCAATTTATCACGGCCCGCTTAGAGCCGGACTTGGTCAAAGATCTTGAGGGCTCGGGAGTCAGCTATACTCGACAGGTTGAAAGCACGATCTTTCGGGATCTTTTGTCTTGGGTTTTACCGGCACTGATTTTTGTCGGAATCTGGATTTATTTCGCACGCAAAATGTACGACAAAGGTGGCGTGGGGGGATTGATGTCGGTGGGGAAAAGCCGCGCCAAACTTTATGCTGAAACCGATGTCAAAACGACGTTTGAGGATGTCGCGGGGGTTGATGAGGCCAAAGAAGAACTCAAAGAGGTCGTTGAGTTTCTAAAAAACCCAGAAGAGTACAGTCGTCTTGGGGCGCGCATGCCGAAGGGGATCTTGCTGATAGGTCCTCCAGGAACGGGGAAAACTCTTTTAGCCAAAGCCGTGGCCGGGGAAGCCAAGGTTTCATTTTTTTCGATCAGTGGATCCGAGTTTGTTGAGCTCTTTGTTGGTGTGGGGGCGGCACGCGTTCGCGATCTATTTGAGCAAGCACGGAAGCAGGCCCCTTGTATTATCTTTATCGATGAACTGGACGCCTTAGGAAAAATGCGCGCGCCGGGAATGATTTCAGGGGGACACGATGAAAAAGAGCAGACCCTGAATCAACTTTTGGCCGAGCTTGATGGTTTTGATACAAAATCTGGGGTGATCCTTTTAGCTGCGACCAATCGTCCCGAGGTCTTGGATCCGGCGCTCTTGCGGGCCGGGCGTTTTGACCGGCAGGTGTTGGTGGATCGACCTGACAAGCTCGGGCGAGAAGCGATCTTGAAAGTGCATCTTAAGAAAATTAAACTACATGAACAGGTAAACATCGAACACATCGCAGCTTTGACTCCAGGGTTTACCGGCGCAGACTTGGCAAATCTGGTCAATGAGTCGGCCTTGGCCGCGACTCGAAGAAAATCGACTATTGTTGAAGAAGATGATTTTTTGGTCGCTATTGAAAGAATCGTTGCCGGACTTGAAAAGAAAAATCGCATTCTAAATCCGAAAGAAAAGAAGACGGTGGCTTATCATGAAATGGGTCATGCGTTGGTGGGGTGTGCTCTTCCTGGTGCTGATAAAGTTCAAAAGATTTCCATTATTCCGCGAGGCATTGGTTCTTTAGGGTACACCATTCAGCGCCCTTTAGAGGATCGTTATCTGATGACCAAGCAGGAGTTGTTGAATAAAATGTCGGTGCTTTTAGGCGGACGAGTGGCAGAAAGTCTTGTCTTTGGAGAGATTTCAACCGGAGCCGCCGATGATCTGGTGAAAGTCAGTAATATCGCAGAGGCGCTGGTCACAAGGTATGGAATGAGTTCCTCTCTGGGAAATAGGGTTTTTGAGCAGCAACAGAGTCCTTTTTTAGAAGGCGCTTATCCCAGCTATCCACGTCGTGAGTACAGTGAAGAGAGTTCTCGCATTATCGATATGGAAATAAAAAAGATGATTGAAGAAGCGACTCTCACGACAAAAAGAATTCTTGAAGCCAATCGGTCATTGCTGGAAAAAGGGGCTGAACTTCTTCTTGAAAAAGAAACTTTAGCGGAAAACGAAATTAAAGACTTGATCCGAGATCTTGTAGTTCCGGGACAAGAGTTGTCTCGCCAGCGACCTGATCTGACTGTTTGAAGAACACATCACGAATATTTTACTGTGGCCGAGGAAAAATCAAGCGGACGGTTGTGCCAGAGTTGGCATTTTGACTGCGGTGAATGGAGTGAACCTCAATGCGCCCGCCAAACAACCTCATATACTCTCCGACAAGTGACGTACCAAGTCCCGAGCCCTGTTCATTTTCAGTTCCCTTGTTTGAAAAGAGCTTTTTCCCCTTGAAGATGAGGTCGACTTCGTTTGGGGGAATTCCGATACCTTCATCTTTTATGGCGATTCCGACTTCATCGGGTTGTTCAAAGTAGGAGATCCAGATGTTGTGTCCTGTCTCAGTGAATTTGATTGAGTTGGAAAGAAGGTTTGCAAGGACTTGATTGATTAAAGCGGATCGATCGGCTCGAACGAATTTTTCGAGAGGAACTTCGACACGGATGGAAATATTTTTCTTTTCAAGTTCCCACGCATAATGACTGACCACCTCGTTGCAGGCAGCAACGACTTCCACAAGCTGTAGGTCCGAGTGAGACTTGAAGGAATGAAAGACTTCCTCTTGCCGAACGGCCCGAAGAATTTGATCAAGTTGTCCGGTGGACTTGGTGATGCGCTGAGCGTGATTTCTTAAGGACTCATCCTGACAAAGCTCTTCGAGCATTTCTGTGTGGTACATCAATCCTGAGACGGTATTGGCGACGTCATGAGAGAGCACTCGTACGAGGCGGTGATAACGTTCTTTATCTTCGGCTGCCAGGATAGCTCTTCTTTTTTCATCATCGAGGATTTTAATTTTGTACGCTAATCCCAGGGATAGAACCAACATCTCCCCTAAGTTTGCAAAAAGAAGGGAATACTGAGTGAAGGAGTTTGACTTAATCAGCCCATGCAGCGAGGCGAGCCAAATTAAGGTTCCAATCAAGACGACAAACCAACTTAAAAGGAAGTAGTAGGCCAGGGCATAGTTTTGTCTGATCAAAACATAGATGCCGCAAAAAATGAAAAAGAGAATTCCCGCGGCAATGGACAGATCGATCCAATATCCAAAGACATAAAGGCTGGCAAACTGGGGGGCGAAAAAGCTGACGGCCATAGTGACCAGAGCCAATCCACAAAAAATGCGAAGGCCCCAGTATCCCAGGGCGAAATCTTTTTTTATATTCAAAAAACGACCAACAAACAGACTGGCCGAAAAAAGAGACAAAGACGAAAAGAACATCAGATAGTTTGAGAAAACAAAGTGTGTCTGAGGCCAAAGATAGGTATCAAAAACTCCATGAAGCACCATGGCCGTTGTGCCAAAGCTAGCAGCAAAGAAAGAATAGATGAGATGGTCTTTTTGAGTGGTAAAAAGGCCCAACATAAAGTTGTAGATGACCAGCGAAAGAATGCCACCAAGGTAGAAGAAGAAGATGGCTTTGGCGGCGCCTTCCATTTTTTCCAACTCTTGGGGGGATGCCACCATAACTTGAGCATTCAGGGCATGGTGAGAACTTCGTTTAAGATGAAAGAGAGCTTCCTCATGAGGTTCAAGTGAAATGGTAAAAGTCCCGAGGCGGCTTGGATAGGCTCTCTCAGGCAGGGGATACCCGGGACCCGAACGTTGCGGGGGCGAAGACTCTTTCATTAAAGTGAGTTTGCCGGCAAGGGGGGAGTTCAGCCATAAGACTTTTTGAAGTGGAAGCTCGCTCTGATTTTTCAAACGAAATTGAATCCAGAGGTCTTGATCTGAGTAACTGAGCTTCAGTTCGGATTCGGCAACGTCTTTAAATTGGACCTGTCGGGGGTCGTGGACTTCATGAGCACTCGTACCTGATTGCATGAAGAAGGTGATATTTTTCGAGGGCTCATCTTGAGTGAGAGCTATCGGCGTTTGTGCATTTGCCGCGAAGCAAATAAGATGTGCACTGAGAGATAGAACGATCCGAAGGCTTCTCTTAAACATGTCATTCTAATTATGTGGTCCAGGCAGCCTCGCCGTCAAGGCAAGGCTATCCGGAGCTTCTTGTTCTAGGCTTTTTCAGTGACGAACTGAATCTGACTTCCCGTGGAGATCAACTCTTTCACGGCACACTTTTGAACTTCAGCTAGGACAAGGTTTTGCTCTTCCTCGCTCCAGCCTTCTGGAAATTCAATCACGGTGGTCCATTTACTCAAAGTCAGAGGATTGTCTGCACGATTGACAGGACGGCAAGTGATCTTAATTCCCTCAGGAGACTTCGCCAATTTTTTGCAAACCTTCAAAGCATAAACCCCTGCACATCCCGCCAAGGCCGCATAGGTCGCCTCTAAAGGATTTGGAAGACTCCCATCGACCGCATAGGTATAAGAATGATTCTTACTCTTAACAAATATATTCGGACTACTAATCTCAACCCCAAACACCGCAAACTCCTCCCGAAAGGTACGCCGTACCTTTTTGAAGTGCGGCGCGTGAAATGGTTATAGAAAAAATATCTTCTGGACACAATCTTTAATGCGTAAATTCCAATCCCCCCGGGGGCGACTTTTCTTCATACTGTTTTGTGTAAACGATAACTGATGACAAGACGATAGCAGGCGAGTAGCATGAAAGAACATTTTTGATACAAGGGTTCTGCTCAATTTCGGGCAGAAGTGGTTCGGTGGTAGGGTCGCCATCCTTTTAAAAAAAGGATGTTCTATGCGGTCCCAGAAGATAAGAGCCTATGCTCTTTCATTGTGTCTTCATTTTATCTCTTTACCAGGTTTCTCTCAACTAGATGAAAGATTGAAAACGAAGCTATTCAATCTGCTATATATTTTAGTCCCTCTTGTTTTTGTGGTGTCGGTCTTTATGTTTTTAGAGTGGAAGCGGAAAAAAGACCTGCATTCGGGTGAAAAATTCGATGTCTCAGATAAGAAATGAAAACAAAGAGGACTGCTTTCTTGTCAGTAGTCGTACTCGATCAAACTTCGGAAATATTTCGGGACTGGAGCTTTGAAGCTCATTCTGCGTTTGCTGTGGGGGTGAGTAAATTCAATCTCCGATGAGTGCAGCCTCAGATCTTTTTGAGTTGTCGAGCTTTTGCCGTACTTTGTGTCGCCAACCAGAGGATGGCCTTCACCAGCCAGATGGACGCGAATTTGGTTTTTCTTTCCGGTCACAAGATTAACTTTCAGAAGACTGAATTTGTCGGTTTCCTTTAGCACTGTATATTCCGTGATGGCTAATTTTCCATTGTCGGCGTCCGAGCTTGAATGAACCAAATAATTTTCATCTTCCGTCAGGTAGCTTGAAATGGTGCCGCTTTTTTTCTTAAGATGCCCATGAACGATGGCGTAGTAAGTTTTGACTGTCGACTTCCAGTTGTCTTTTAGGAAGTGCTGTACGGCTTCTGTTTTTGCGAAAATCAAAATCCCTGAGGTCGCTTGATCCAGTCGGTGGACCACGTAGACACATTTTCGTGACCTGGGGTTCCCTTTGCGAACGTATTGATTGAGGAGATTGTGAACCGTGTTTTCATTCTCCCACTTTGCGGCGACGGTGAGGACGCCGGGGGCTTTATTGCCAATGATAAGATCTAAATCCTCATGAAGAATTTCAAATCCTTTGGGCTGATATTTCTTGGGGATCTTTTTCATATTCATATTTTCTTCTACTGAACTACTGTTCCAAAAAGTTTTCCGATCAGGGCTGTGACTAACATCGCGAAAGCTCCCCAAAAGCCCACGCGAAGGGCGCCTTTAAAAATGCTCGCCCCGCCGGCGCGGGCCGCAACAACTCCAAGGACCACTAGAAAAAACAAGGAAGCCAAGGAGACCGAGTAAACCAGATTTTTATGTTCTGCAATGAGTACCACCAGTAACGGAAGACCCGCGCCAACAGAAAAGGTGGCGGCTGACGCGAACGCGGCCTGAATCGGGCGGGCTAGGGTCGATTCGGTGATTCCCAATTCATCGCGTGCGTGACTTTCTAGAGCGTTGTGAGCCATAAGCTGCTCGGCGACTTTATGGGCTACTTCTGAATCGAGCCCCCGTTTGACATAGATTTGCGCAAGCTCTTCTTTCTCGAACTCGGGATTTGTCGCCAACTCCTTGGCTTCGCGAGCGAGGTCCGCATTTTCAGTGTCGGCCTGAGAACTGACCGAGACATATTCCCCCGCAGCCATCGACATAGCGCCAGCCACAAGACCCGCAACGCCGCTGAGGAGAATCTCTGAGCGATCCGCATTGGCTGCCGCCACACCGACAATAAGACTTGCGGTGGATACGACCCCATCGTTGGCCCCTAAGACTGCCGCTCGGAGCCAGCCAATACGCTCGCCTTTGTGAAATTCGAGATGTCTTCCAGATAAGCGTGCCATAAATAGGCCCCCTTCACTTAATCATCACATAGGTGTAACACATGTCTATTTATTTGCGCAGCCTCGGGGGGCTAGTCAGTAAAAATGTAAGTGTATGAAATCATTGAGCAGGTCCTATTAAGTGTGAATCGACCTACGTCTTTTTATCTACCTGACGAAAAGACGCGCCTTTTTGGGCAATCTTGTATACATTGCGGGAATGAAAAACTTCACAGAATTCGGTCTTTTGCCCTCCCTTCTTAAAACTCTTAAAGCGCAGCGTATTTTTACTCCCACAGAAATCCAGCGTATGGCGGTTCCCTTGCTTATGTCGGGGCAGTCGGTCGTTGGCGTTTCGGAAACGGGCAGTGGTAAAACATTGACCTATGCGCTGCCACTCCTGCACATGCTGAAGAGTCTGGAGGAAGAGGGGCAACCGGTAAAAGCGGAGGCCGCTCCTCGTGCCATCGTCATGGTGCCGACTCGCGATTTGGGAGAGCAAGTGGCAAAGGTCTTTAAAACCTTCACTCACGACACTCGTCTGCGTGTTCGCCCCGCTCTTGGCGGCATGAGCATGGAGCAGGCCATTCGCAATATCAGTGGCTCGTTTGAAATTCTGTTGGCCACTCCAGGCCGATTGATACAGTTGCTTGATAAGGAGCTGATTGATCTGTCTGATGTGCGCGTGCTGGTTTTTGACGAAGCTGATCAGATGTTGGACAAGGGTTTTCTTACGGATTCAAACTTCATCGTGGATACCTGCCCGCAGGATATTCCCCTGGCACTGTTTTCCGCAACGGTTTCGAAAAATGTTGAAGAGATGATGAACTCTCTTTTTGCAAAGGCAGAGATTCTTCGTAGTTCTGGAAGTGGCAAGGTGGTTCAGAGTCTGACCACGAAAAACGAAACCGTTATTGATGGTCTTCGTTGGCCTGTTTTTGAAAAGCTGATCAAAAAGCAAATTAAAGGTGGCACGATCGTTTTCGCGAATACTCGCGAGCAGTGTGATAAAATCGCCAAAGAAATAAACGATAAAGGTTACCAGTGCGTTCTTTATCGCGGCGAAATGGACAAAGGTGAGCGTCGTACAAATCTTAAAAAATTCCGCAGCGGTGAAGTTGATTTGCTGATTTCAACGGATTTGGCAGCACGCGGTCTAGATCTCGAACACGTCGGACGAGTTATTAACTATCACCTTCCGCAACAACTTGAAAACTATCTTCATCGCGTAGGACGTACCGCACGCGCCGGGCGCGAGGGTTTGGTCATAAATCTTGTGACTGAACGCGATCTCCCGTTGATCGCAAAAATTGAGGGCAAAGGCCAGACGGCGAAAGAGCTAAAATCACGTTTCAAAGACAAAGATGGAAAACGTCTGCATGTGAAGCGGGATGAAAAAAAGCCGGCGCCAGCGAAGAGTGTTAAAGGCAAGAAGGTTTCAAAGCGGTAGAGTCTTTGCGTGTCTCGCGTATTTATGACAGTTTTAAAAAATTTGGTTTAAGAGCTCTTCGAGTTGCTGATGATAGCGTTCGCCTTGCTTCTTTGCGAGGCGGGGATTTGATCTGCTCACGGTCGCCGTCGCTAGGAAGCTTCCATGCGTGAAATCTACAAGGATCTCAAGCCACATCTGTCTTCTTTGGGGGATAAGTTTTGTTGCTTTTAGAAGCTTGTCTAAAAGAAATGTGATCCGTTTTACCTTTGCCGAAAAGGCCTCAGGAGTTGAAAAAACGGCGAGGGTCAGATTGGGATAACGCAGTCCCGTTTGATAGTAGCTTGTTAAAAGTTGTTTGATTTTGTGTCGAGCATTGTCTTGAGCTGATTCAAAATCCTCGGTCACCTGGGAGTAGACCCGGTCTGACAATTCCTTGATAAGAGCCGCGCGATTTGGGAAGTAATGATAGATCGCCATCGGGGTGATCTTAAGATGCGTGGCGAGCGTTCTCATCGAAAATCCCTGGGGCCCTGTTTTTTCAAGCACCTCAAGCGAGGTTTCAAGGATCACATCTAGGCTGATTCCGGTTTCTTTTTTGGGGCGCCCTCGTTTGGCAGTCATTTGCATACTTTGTATTCTGATTGTACGAGGCCTGACGGGAAGGCGCGTGTTTTGGTGAGAATGAGAGAGATGTCATCGGTGAGTGAGCCAAAGAGACGAAGCCCTTCACCAATCAAAACCGGAACAGTCGTGATCACGAGATCAGTGATTAAGTTTTCGCGAAGAAAAGACTGAATGGTCTGTCCGCCATCAATGTAAACCCTCTTCCATCCCCCTTTTTCAAGTTGTGACATGAGGTTTCGTGGAGAGAGGTTAGAGACTTGTACCTTGTTGCGGAGGTGTTCGGGGACGTCACTCTCTGACAGAGTTTTAGAGAGAACGATGACAGGAACAGTGTAGAACCAGCTATCAAACGTCAGAGCTTTTTCGAAAGTCCGTCTTCCCATTATGATGCCGTCGATAGTTTTGATGAAGTCATTATAGCCGTGATCCTCATTGGGATCATCGCGACTGATGAGCCATTCAATGTCACCATCCGGTTTGGCGATGAAACCGTCAAGACTCGTAGCT
This sequence comes from Bdellovibrio sp., assembly GCF_047637665.1. Lineage (NCBI taxonomy): Bacteria > Pseudomonadati > Bdellovibrionota > Bdellovibrionia > Bdellovibrionales > Pseudobdellovibrionaceae > Bdellovibrio > Bdellovibrio sp. The sequence continues at coordinate 26,888 of NZ_JBLJBT010000024.1, forward strand.
ATAAAAACATGCCCAGTGACCATGGAACCTCTTAATTAATATACAGTGTATAAATATTAGCAAGAATGTCAATAGGGTGATCGTAAGTCGCAGAGGACTTGCGAATTTTTACCAGGGCGCAAAGTTCTTTGAACCTATCCTTTGATACACGCCAGCGGAGTCAGAAAGGCGACTTTCTTTGCCAGATTGGCCCTGTCCGTTGAGTGAGCCACCTCGTGGATGTCCTTGTAAGCGCCAGGGGCTTCTTCGGCCACTCCGCGATCAGAAATGCTTTTTATCAGAATTCCTTGATGCGCTAGTTGATCTATTAGCTGGCGGCCGCTTGTCCAGGTTTTCAAGGCGGCGCTTCGACTCATTTGTCTTCCGGCCCCATGGGAGGCGGAACTGAAAGAGACATTTTCGCTTTCTTTGATCCCTCTTAGCACATAAGACCCAGTTCCCATGCTTCCGCCAATTAAGACAGGTTGCCCGACTTCGCGCAAATCCATGGGGAGTTCCGGATGGCCAGGGCCAAAAGCTCGCGTCGCGCCCTTGCGATGAATGAAGAGCCGTCTTGTTTTTCCCTCGTAAGAATGAAACTCCTCTTTGCAGGTATTATGAGAAACGTCGTAAACCAAATTTAACGATGTGGAGGGAAAGAATTCCTGAAAAACTTTGCGAACCAAGTGAGTGATGACTTGGCGGTTGGCAAGGGCACAGTTGGTGGCCGCTCGCATGGCACCCAAATAAGATTGCCCCGTCTGGGAATGAATAGGGGCGCAGGCTAACTCACGATCGGGAAGAAAGAGGCCGCTGCGCTCAGCTTCAATGACCATCATCTTGAGAAACTCAGTACCGATTTGGTGCCCCAATCCTCTGGAGCCACAGTGAATGCTAATAACCACGTCCCCCGTCTTGAGACCGAAAACTTTTGCGGCGGTCTCATCAAAAATCTCATGAACTTCCTGAAGTTCCAGATAATGATTACCGGATCCCAGGGTTCCCATTTCATCTCTTTGACGTTCGCGGGCACGGGGAGAGATCTCTTCAGGAACGGCGCCTTTCATTTGACCGTGCTCTTCAATTCGCTCCAGATCCTTCTCCAGCCCAAAACCTTTCTGCACGGCCCAGTGGGCTCCTCCTTCTAGCATCTTGTCCATTTCTGGTTTATCAAGAATCATAACTCCGTGGCTTCCGACGCCGGAGGGGACTGTTTTGAATAGTTTTGAGATGACCTTGTCTTTGACTTTGTCGAGGTCTGTTTTGGTAATTCCGGTCGTGAGCAGTCGCACACCACAAGAAATATCGAAGCCCACACCTCCAGCAGAAATGACTCCTTCCTCAGGATCAAAAGCCGCCACACCGCCGATTGGAAATCCATAACCCCAGTGCGCGTCTGGCATGGCGAAGGCGGCCTTCACAATTCCCGGCAGAGTTGCGACATTGCATAATTGTTCATAAGCTTTTTCATCCATGCTTTTAAGAAGTGATTCAGACCCGAATAAAATAGCGGGAACTCTCATCTTCTTATGAGGTGCCACATGCCATTCGTAGTCATTCACCTTTTCAAGAGAATTTATATCCATAACAAGCCTCATTTGTTCATACATCGACGATGCATTGACATACCCAAGTATGGTCGCTTTGCTCCACTTTGAGTTCAGTGAAAGTGGCTCCTTTGACCTCCACGCCAGGATCATGTTTTGTGTGATCGACGGTTTCTCCTGCAAGGACGGCGGATAGATGGGGAGGATCCTGAGTGACACGGAGGTCGAATTGACAGAAGATCATTTTTTTTGTCGCAGCTTCATAGATAAGTTGATTGATCCAGTCGTAAAGCAAAAGATCCAGAGTGTCGGAGCTAATCTCTTCTTTTATATTTTGCCGGGAGGATATCTTGTCTGGATCTACCATCAGAGCAGTAAGAGCTTTGGCCACCATGGTGAATGATTCTGACAGGCTGTTGCCAACACCACGAATACCAATGTCTGATCCATGGGGAAAGTGCTCCCAGTGTGCCATGAAAAGCTCCGTGATCCCTGAACACGATGGCGCCCCTCTTTTAAGGGGCGCCGGGGGATTTAGTTTTTAAGAAAGGCCTCTTTATTCGCCTTAGCCTTTTTATTAAACCCTCTTAAGATGTCAGACGTTTTTCATCTGATTTTTTTAACATCATATCTGCATCCTTCTTAAAGGTTGCAAGATTCAACTGCATGCCATGGAATAAAGCACTCCAGTGTCTGCCCAAGGCCGCGATCGAGATGGCCTCTTGAATCTCACGATCTGTGGCGCCATTCAATTTGGCGGCAAGGCGGTGAAAGGTGATGCAGTAATCGCAAGGTATTTGGGCTGCCACCGCGATTCCAATTAATTCCTTTTGCTTGCCCGTCAATGAGGTGTGCGGATTCAGTTGAACAGCTTTAAACTCACTCCAAGCGCCCGCAATCCCCTCTTCTGGAAAGAGCAGGAAAAATTTTGGTATGAGTCCCAGGGTCTTCTCAATGTCTTTGTAAGTCTCTGCGGCGTTGGAAAATTTCACCATAAATGCTTCGGCAGCAGGCGGCTTTCCTCCGGATTTATCCATCATTTGTTTTACATAGGACATTATTTGTTCAGCTTCTTTTTTGAAAGCGTCTTTTTCCATTTGTGAACCATTTAAGACTGTACTCCAATGACGGGTCATGGCCGCCATAGCACAGGCCTCAGCTTGTTCCTGGGGTGTTGCCCCACTATTCACGCTCCTCGTATATTCAAAATATCCCAACATTTCGCAAGGAATCTGCGCGGCCACACTAATGCCAATGAGATTTTTAAGTTTTAACTCCAAGGCGGTGTTGGGATTGAAAGACAGATTTTTTACTTCCGCCCAAATGCCGGGAATACTCTCATCCGTCATGTATTTGGCGAATTCAGGGATCGCACCAAAGGCTTGGCGCATTTCTGCAAAGGCTTCATCAACGGCCTCCCATTTTGATGGCGGGCGCTGACTGGAGGGACCCAAGGGCTTCACCCCTTTACTAACTGATTGCTTATCTGGTTGTCTGTCTGTTGTCACAGTGAACTCCTTTGTTGATGTTAGTTTTTTTCAGCTACCCGCAGAGTAGCCCTAAAAGAATGAGCATCAATCAAAGAGTGTGTCTTATGTAGAAAGTTATATTCGCAACAGACGGTCAACACCTTTGGGAGATGAGATGTTCCTTGGCACACGCTTCACAGGGGGCTTCATCAACATGGAAATGCGTTGGTTGTACACGGATTTTTAAATGTGGCTCTACCCGGAGTTTTCTGCCGGCGGCAGAAAACGACAAAACCCAAAACAGAGATCGAAGACGGGAAACTTCAGAAAATACTCCGACGAAGTCGGAGTGAAGACAGCACAAATTAAAAAACCGCCAGTAGGGCGGTTTTTTAATGGATGTCCAGCCCGATCATTAAGCAATAATTATCCAGCCCTTGATATTATTAAGTTTTTTCAAAAAAACAATCCTGTAATTTCCGATGAAATTGCGGTTTTGTACTGCCAGGGCATGTCGATTACCGATATTTCAGTCCGCACCGGTATAAAGAGACATGCCGTTTGGAAAGCCATCAAACGGCTTAAGAAAGAGTTCGAAGCTGAAGTTTCAGTTCCTTATGACAGATGGCGCAAAGGAAAGAGGCGAACTGGGGCTCGGCCACCGTTTGGCTTTTGTATCTTAGAAGGGGAGCTTGTCCGCGACCCTAAAGAGTACCCAACACTTCTTTTAATTTTCAATTTATGGACCAAGGGAACCTCCGTTACTTCTATCGTCAATCTGCTCGGGGAAAAAGGGTTGCGCTCGCGCACAGGCAAAGAGTGGAGCTATCGAGTTGTTCAATCGATTACCAAGCGAATCGACTCAAAGGAATTGGTCATGAATCAAAGAAAGCTTTGGCTCTCAGAGCCCTATCTAAATGGAATTAAAACAAATAGTAAAAGTAAGACGCTCAAAAAAGAACGAAAAGGAAGGTATTCATGAGCCTCACAGATCTTATTTCTTGGTGCATTGGAATCATTTTAGGCTGGTCAGCAGTAAGCAACATTGATTTAATTCAACAGTCTATATTGCGTGCTCAAACGAAGTTAATTTATGAGTCGAGAACAGCCACTTGGGGATCTCCTAAATTTCTAGTGCATCATCAGGGGAACAATGAAATTGAAAGAGCTGGAACAAAATAATAGATGCAAGCAAATTGGAAGGCATGAGAAATAATCATTACATTTCGAAATTTCTGACACAACGTTGGCGCAGTCCCGGATTGCCTTTGTGGCATTATGATTTTAGCAAAAAACATTTTTCCGATAAACATTCTGTCGATAGACTCTTCGCAAGAAGAAATCTATGGTCAGATCAAATTGAAAATTTTTTGCGAGATAATACAGAAAATTTCTCACCGACGTTTCTCGCTAATCTTGAAACGGGTGTGCAACCCGCATGGGACGAGTACAAAGCGCTTTTTTTGTTGATTCTTTTTCAAGCTGCCAGAGTAAGCCATGCACAGACTGGGCATTCAAATCTATCTACCCTAAGTATCTTTTCATCGAAAAAGCTAGAGATGCTCGCGGTGGCTGCGAAGCAGACAAGGGAGTTAGTTGGATTCAGGTTGCCAAATGATTTGAGATTCTTCTTTCCAGAAACAGGAATCTTTCCATTTCCGGTTGATTGTGGCGGGTATTTTGAATGGATGTTTGCGCTTCCTATTAGTGGAAGATTTTGTCTTGGTTTGGTGCCGCAGTCAGTGGATCTGAACTTGTTACGTGCCCAAATCAGTTATCCACATCTTGTGGCTTGGTCAGTGGGCACATCTAAAGCCTGTGGCAGAGTTGTTATCCACCCAGATTTTTATTCGTATAAAAATAGTCCTCAAGAGTTAGAATCCAAGATATTCGAGTGCCGGAGATTTACTGACACTCAAAGTAGTTTAATAAACCAAGTTCATTCTTTAATCGACCTTGGCTTCTCCATTTAAATTTAAATCAGGATTCTACTTATTCGACAATTTAAACCAGCAATATGTAATCTCTGAGTAAGTGGTTGCCAAGTTTAATTCCATTTGGTGAATCATCTATAAGTTTCTCGGCGACAGCCATGAACGTCGATCCGATAGCATAAGCATTTTCCAATTCACCAGCGCCAAGGCTCTTGATTTCGTTTGCGATTTGCGAATTATATTTTCTCTTTTTGTTTGTAACTGGATAAAATGAAAATCCATGTGCAATTTTGTTTCTGACTTCTATCTGCTTTACGAATGCCTTTTTTAACTCAAGAAATTTCAATCGAAAATCTTTTACATCCATGCCAGGAATGCTAAATTTTGAGATATTTGCTTCTGCAACTTTATACAAATTTTCAACGAGACCAACAGTATTGTATTCTTGATAGCCTCGCAGGCATCTCTTTCTTCCGAGCCCAAGACGAGGATGCTTTTTACTCAAGACTTTCAAACAAAACTCGTTTCTAACGGCTGTAAAGAAGAATGCGGCAATCGATGCGTGCAAGTTTGAATTGTGAAGATATCCAACATTCGAAATTTTGCCTGAACTAAAGTCGCTCGCAAGCTTAGCAACTGTAAAACTCATACTTTGAGCAAAGGAGCCATTTCCGACGATTTCGATATCCTGTGGATCGCACTGGTAGCATTTGTAAATTTGAAGGTCAATATAGCTTGCCATCCATTGGTGACCAGCCTGTTTGCATTTCCATTCGACTAAAGAATTTGGAGCAAATGGTGCTGGAGTGAGACAGCTAACTTTAAAGTCTTGTTCTATCGTCGACAATCTCACAGGATCAATATTAGTCACACTCTTGCTCCTCGGTGTTCAAGATTATTTTTTGCGCATCGGTGATATTCTGAGCGTAGGTTGGATCTATATGCTCTACCCAAGAAGGACCTTTAGACGATCATTAAATGGCGAAATCCCAATATAGCGTTGGCGATGTCCTGCCAAAATATAATCACCGAGCCAACGGTATTTTTCGTAGTGTTCCATCGCCCCTCGCAATCCCTTTGCGACCGATTCGGCAACTTCTCCAACATTTCCGTCTTCTCCAACAACGCTCCGCATGAAATCAATAAACAAGGGAACATCTTTCGGAATGTTGGATTCTCCCCAGTCATCCATAAATCCACGCCATTCAAATAACGATCGCTGGCCATCCGTAGAATAGAGTGCATTGATCTCGTCTCTGAAATCCGAAGCATTTGCAATACCATGTTCTGCCATTACAAGCGGATCAACGACTATTCGTGGGTATCGAGCAACTTTCTTTTCTAAATTTACCGCACGAATTAAAGCAGGACCGACAACCTGCTTTTGATCGAAGTTTACATTAAGAGATCCGATGGAAATTCCCCCTCGTAGCCAAAATCCACTCTTACCTAGATAGTATTGAAATTGACCGCAAGCCAAAAAGAAATTTGCAAGCTCTTGCAGAGTGGGCTTGCTGCCCTCAAGGGCAAGTGTCAGTACAATTGAATCGCTAACAATCATTGATTTAATTTCTTTCTTACCTTTTAGGTGTTCGAATCTTGACGAGATCGTCTGGCATAGATCGAAAATGACTTTCAGACTTTCCCTATGTTCTTTTGAGGTATCAGACTTCATGCAAATTTCTGAAAAGCCGAGAATATCGAGAAATGCGACCACGTGGGGGGTGTAATCCATAAAAATCCTCAAGGAAATGACGTCAACATATTCTATGAAAAATCGAGGCAGCACTTAAATGCATTCGTGTTTTGTTTCTTAATCAGGACATATATCTAGTCTTGTTTATTTAAATTTGACTCGCTGGCTGAGCAAAATCAAATCTAAGTTTATATCGGAGTATGCATGCGTTTGACAAAGATAGTTATTCAAAATTTTAAATGCTTCAAAAATCGGTTTACTCTTGAACTCAAAGACGGACTAAACATCATAGTAGGAGACAATGAGGCGGGTAAATCAACAATTCTTGAGGCAATCAATCTTGTATTGACCGGGTCTATCGGGGGAAAACCGATCAAAGGTGAAATTAGTCAGTACTTATTTAACGTTGAATCTTTAAAAGGTTATTTTGAAAATGTAGCGGCAGGAAAAGGTGCGGATCTTCCATCTATTTTGATCGAGGCTTATATGGAAGGAGACGAGCTTTCATTTTTTGAGGGAGATGGTAATAGTCAAAAACAAGCTGGATGTGGAGTTTCATTGGAGATTAAATTCGATGATAAATTTCGAGAAGAGTATTCGGCTCTTCTGGAGCAAAAAAATATTAAAACATTACCTGTCGAATACTATGACTTCTCATGGAAATCTTTTTCAAGAGATGGAGTAACTTCGCGGAGTATTCCCTTAAAGTGCGCTTTTATAGATTCCTCAAGTACTAGATATATAAATGGCTCTGATATTTATATCAGTAGAATTGTAAAAGAACTTTTGACCACGGAAGAGATTGTCGGCGTAGCCCAGGCCCATCGAAACATGGCGCAAGGATTTATGATTGATCAGGCGGTATCGAAAATTAACGAAAGGATATCGAAAGCTGCGAATATAACAAAAAAGGACGTCAAACTCTCTGCCGAATTGTTTTCTAAACATGCATGGGAAAATAGCTTAACGACATATTTGGATGACGTTCCATTTCATCATATTGGTAAAGGTGAGCAATGTATTGTTAAGACGAATCTAGCGCTCTCGCATAACAAGACTAAGCAGGCCAGCACAATATTGCTTGAAGAGCCAGAGAATCATTTATCTCATGCTAAATTGAGTGAACTCGTGGCAGCAATTGATGCAAATAGCTCTGGAAAGCAGGTCATTATGACGACTCACAGTAGCTTTGTTGCAAATAAGTTGGGGCTAGCAAATCTTATTCTCTTAAATGATCGTATGACCTTGAGGCTCTCTTCTCTTCAGAAGGGAACGCAAAACTTTTTCAAAAAAATTGCGGGTTATGACACTTTAAGGCTTATACTTTGCAAAAAAGCAATATTAGTAGAGGGCGATTCCGATGAGCTGATCATCCAAAAAGCCTATCTAAAAAAACATGGCAAATTACCTATTATGGATGGAGTGGACATCATTTCAGTCGGAACTTCATTTTTAAGATTCTTGGAGATCGCCAAGCCATTAAAAAAACCTGTTTCTGTTGTTACTGACAATGATGGAGACGTTGAGGCAATAAACAAGAAGTATGCGGATTATTTAGATCTTGAAAAAGACGGAATTCAGATTTGCTTTGATCCTATTGTCGATAAAGGTGAGTTATTGATCGGAGATAGTAAATTTAATTACAACACCCTTGAGCCAAAACTATTGAAAGCTAATGACCTGAAGTTATTCAATGAAATATTCGGTACGACTTGTCTCAATGAAGACGAGCTTCACAAGCACATGAAGGCGAAGAAAACGGAGTGCGCTCTAGCTTTGTTTGAAACTGATAAAGAGATTAAATTTCCAGAGTATGTGGAAAACTGTATTGTATGACGAATAGACTCTTGATTGCCGCAGCCGGAGCAGGAAAAACCACGACACTGGTAAAGAAGGCATATTCTATTGCTGATGGAAACGTTCTTATTACAACGTTTACAAATGCAAATGAGCAGCAGATCAAAGGAAAGTTTTATGAGTTATTTGGTTGCATACCTCGGCACGTCTACGTCCAAAGTTACTGGTCTTTTCTTTTGGAACACGGGGTTCGGCCATATCAGGGATGCCTTTATGAGGGAGATATAGCCGGTATGCACTTGGTTCCTGGGCAATCGGTTCCATTTATTCCCGAAAAGCAATTCAAGAAGCATTACTTAACAGGTCAAGGAAAAGTGTATTCGGATAAAATTGCAAAATTGGCGACTCGTTGTAATCAGAAATCTGAAGGCAAAGTAATTGAGCGACTGGCGAAGTGTTTTAGATATATTTTTATTGATGAGATTCAAGACTTTGCAAGCTGGGACTTGGAGTTTTTTAAACTTCTTTTTAAGTCGCCAATTGATGTCACTATGGTAGGCGATCCGAGACAGGGAACATATTCCACAACCAATGGCAAAAAAAATAAGAAATTTACTAGATCGCATATACTCGATTTTTTCGAAGAAGTTAGTGATGAAATTTTGAAAGATGACACATCTCTGTCGACCAACTATCGCTGTATTCAGGAAATTTGTGACTTAGCTGATAAATTATATCCCACCTTCGGAACAACTAAATCTGGTAATCAAAATTGCAGTGGACATGACGGTGTATTCTTTGTCGATGAGAAAGACATCTCTGGATATCTGGATCGATTTAAGCCAATGCAACTAAGAGATAGCGTGGCGACAAAGGTTGACCCAAATTATGAAGTTCTAAATTTTGGAGCCTCAAAAGGGTTGCAGTTTGAACGAGTTATTATTTACCCCACTAAGCCCATGATGCTTTGGTTGAAAGACCATAGTTCCCAGCTGACTGATAAAGGTCGTGCGAAGTTTTATGTCGCTCTAACGCGCGCTTGCCAGAGTGTTGCAATCATTTCCAATGGTAAAAAACAAAGTGTCCAAGGCATCCAAAATTTTGAATTGGAGCCTTTAGCCTAGAATGGATTCAATCATATGCCAAAACCTGATCATCCATTCAAATTGCGGTCGAATGATTTCAATTTTTTCGCAGCTATCTAGTAATGAAGGAGATTTGAATGAAAGATAATGTCGACCTAAAGAATGCTGATGAGCTGAAAAGTAAGAGAGGAAGACCACGTACAGTTTCTGGAATTCCAGATGTATTAAAAATTAAACTCATTCCAATTTCAGAGCCCTCAGATCAGCTTGAGAAAAGAGCGAATGAGGTTCAAGATATCATTACTCAGATAATCCTTTTGGGAATGAAGACTACAGATAAAAAGTGACTGAATGAATTTCTGCTTAATGATTGGAATGGATCTCTACGCGATAAGCAAGTTTCTAGCTAGCTGAAATCTTTGAGAGTTGTTGGCCGAAACTTCTGAAAGGCTCGGTCGAAGAAAAGTAGTTTGAACGAGCTAAATTCTTAAGTATTTGAATCTATTTACGATTTAATTGCGATTTATTGCTGAAGAAATTGGATGTCCAAGACAACCAATAAGCAATAATTATCCGGCCTTTGATATTATTGAGTTTTTCCAAAAAACAGAACCCCGAATTTTCGAAATTGCTGCGCCGTTACATAGAAAGGGCATGTCGATAACCGATATTGCTGAACATACGGGGTTCAAAAGAACCGCTATCTGGAATTGCCTGAAATCAAGGAAAGAGGAGCTTCGTTCTCAAAGTCCAGTTCCTTTCAAGCGCTGGCGCGAGCGGCCCGGAAAGAGTCAGGCACGTCCTCCTTATGGCTATTGTTACCTTCAGGGGGAGGTCGTTAAACATTCTCAAGAATATCCCGTGCTTCTTTTTATTCACAACCTATGGAAGCGGGGAGCGAGCATTGGTTCCATTGTTTTGGCTCTCCAAGACCGCGGAATCAAAAGTCGGATGGGCAAGTCTTGGAGCTACAATGTCATCAAAGAGATTCTTAAGAGACTTGAGGGCAAGATAGTTGTCATTGACGAGCAGCAGATGTTTCCAACGGCTCTCTCAATGTCGAAGCTTCAAAAGAATGCAAAAGTAAATCAACAAAAAGGCAAAAGTAAAGGAAGGTTAAAATGAATCTCTCAGGTCTAATAACTTGGATAATTGGAATTGTGTTGGCAGCATCGGCAGTGGGCAATCTTGATTCTCTTCAAAGGGGAATATGGATGGCCCAAGCAAAAATAGTCTATGAATCTCGAACTTCAACTTGGGGCTCGCCAAGTCTATTTTCGAGATAAAATATGAACTTTGATTGCCGTGGGAGTGGCGGCATTGAGCTGCCACCACTGTTAGTGTGCCTATTAAGAGGCAACTCGTGAATTCTGAAGTTTTCTAAATAAATTGCTAACCTCTTGGTAGTCTTTCGCCCAAAAGAGAAAGCTTATTACTTAGTTCAATTACTGGCCAATCGAACTTCATTTCATGAAGATCCTCAACCGCCTGGGTTATTTAGCTGGTCTTGGTCAACGACTGCAAATGCAGAGAACTTGCAGTTGGCCGATAGGAAATATGAGTGAATTCGAATATCCTTAGTTATAATGACGAGTTAGAAAGACAGTTGATCTCTATATTAAATTGCTTGTAAAGAGCATATACTCATACTAGGGTGACCCGGGTGAAATTAAAAGTTAGATCGCTCACAATTAGCTTTCTAGTCATGGCTCTACTCATCGTAGTGTTGGGTGGGTATTTACATTTTCACGCCGAAAGCCAGTCTAATTCTGGAAATCAATTTTTAAATGCTGAAGCAGTTCTTGCGTCGATAGTAAGCGAAACTTCAAATTCACAAAGCGACATTGATCCTTGTGTTGATGGTTTCTGTCATATTGGGCATTGCTCCCATTTGTTAGTTCCTGAAACTGTTGTGAAGACATTTCAGATGTCCTTTCCTCAGGTATTCTTTTCAAGAATGTCTTGGCCTAATCAGGTTCATATTGATGGACCTTTTCAGCCCCCGCGATTCGTTTAGTTACATCTAAAAACACTCAAAGATAAATTTCTAAATTATTAAAGGTATTGCTATGTCTTTTTATATAAAAAGCTTGCCTCTGGTTTTGTCAGCCCTTCTTGGGGCGAAAGCGTGGGGTAAGGGTATTTGTGAAAATGTTGTCTCTTATAACGATGTCGTGAGTTGTGCTGAGCAAATGTCGCCCGATATAGCGACGGCGAAGGCTGAAAGCCAGGTGAGAAAAGCCTCCATAGATGCGTCCACTCAGATACTAAATCCGGAACTCTCTCTACAGTCCGTTTCGGGAACTCTGCAGTCGGAGCGACGTACGGAAACTGACCTTGCACTGGCCTTTCCCATTGAAATTGGAGGCAAGAGATCTGCGCGTAAGCAGGTTGCTGAGGCTGAGTTTGGTCGTTCTGGCGCGGAACTAGAAATCAAAAAATCTGAGGTAAGAAAAGCTACAATTTTGAACCTAAACAGATTGCGCCAGATCTTGGAAGAGGCGGATTTGGTCGATGAGTCACGTGAGACTTTCGCTAAGCTGGTAAAACAGTATGAAGATAGGCCGGCACTGTCTCCCGAACAGCAGATCTCCTTGACAGTATTTAAAGCGGCGAAGAGTGACTATAATTTTCGAAAGGTTGAATTCCAAGAAGAGCTAAATACTTTGTCATCATTTTTTATTGTGACAACGGGGCTAAGCTTGGAGCAAGTCAAAAAAGCTCTTCCTCCCAGGATAAAAAAATGGCCGGTGCTATCATCCACAACTGAAGATGTTAAGTCATCACCATTTGCGGCTATATCGGAAGCAAACGTTCAAATCGCGCAGGGTGAGCTGAATAAGGCAAAAGGCGAAGCATGGCCAACGTTGATGCTTGGGCCATCGGCAAAGTTCACGAAGGAATCTAGCGGTGATATGCAACAGTGGGGCGTAAATCTTAGTATGCCTCTTCCAGTGTTTAACGTGAATGGAGGGGCGAAAGCCGCTGCTGCTGCGAATGTTCAATCCACGCAGTTAAAGCGCGATCAAGCTCTTATGCAAATCTCTCAGCGTCGGACAGTTCTTCAAAACTTTTATAAGATTGCCGTCGATGCATTGGTTGAGAATCCAAATAGGCATGAACTTGAACAAAGACATCGTAAAATCGAAAGTCAATTTATTAAGGGTCTTGTGAGTAGTGCACTTGTAATTGAAGCCCACAGATCACTTGTTGATTTCGAAAAGATTCGTAACGAGCACGAGATTAGAGCACTGGATGCATATCTCGAACTTCAAGCAATTGATGGTAAAAAAGTGGAGATTAATCTATGAAGCTAAGAAGTTTATTTGCATTACTGCCAACCTTTTTTGCAGCTTTGATCTTCGCAGGTTCACAAAGCTTAGGAGCGAAATCCACGGCTGCTGAAGACACTGAAATTCATGATCATGACGGAAAAGAAGAGCACGATCATAAAGAAGAAGCGGAGCACGGACATGACAAAGAAGGTCATGATCACGAGGAAGAAGAAGTGGCGAGTGTTGGGCCCGATAAAGGCATTACTGAATTTAGAGAAGTAGCGGGATTTAAACTTTCTCCGGAAGCGATAAGGAATTTCGGCATGAAGGTTCAAAATTTGTCTGGTAAAGGGCCGTGGACGGTTCCAAGCTCGTCTGTTCTTTATTCTGGTGAGGAAATAAATGTCTATCGAGTTAGAAAGGGATTCATTAAAAGAGTCGATTTCTCATCGATTTTCAAAGATAGCAAAATCGTGAAAATTCAATCATCTGATTTAAAAGAAGGCGACCAAATCGTTATTGAAGGTATTGGATATTTGCGAGCTGCTGAAATCGTTGCGACAGGCGGAGCTCCAGAAGGGCATAGCCATTAAGGTGCGAATGTATGATAAATAAAATAATTCATTTTTCTGTATATAATAGAGCCATCGTTTTATTGTTCACAATTTTGTTGGCGGTAGCTGGTATTTACGCGTTTCAACATCTACCCATTGATGCGGTTCCTGATATTACAAATAATCAGGTCCAAATCAATACGACGATTGAAGGTCTTGCTCCTGAGGAAATTGAAAGAAGCATTACTTTTCCAGTTGAGTCTTCAATGCGTGGGATTGCGGGGGTACTTGAAGTCCGTTCGATCACTCGCTTTGGTCTTTCTCAAGTGACCGTGGTCTTTAAAGATTCGGTTGAAATCTACAGAGCCCGTCAAATGGTGACCGAGCGATTGCAGGGCGTGTTGAATGAACTTCCCAAAGGTGCAGAGGCGAGGTTGGGACCCATTTCCACCGGGCTTGGGGAGATTTACTCCTATGCTCTGGATTTTAAAAAACCTGCGACAAATCCGGAAGAACGTTTAAAGCAACTGATGGAAATTAAGTCTCTTCAAGATTGGTTTGTAAAACCACGTCTTCTCGCCGTAGAGGGGGTCGCAGAGATTAATACAACGGGTGGATACGAGAAGCAGTACCACATCCAGCCAGATATTAAAAAAATGACTTCTTATGGAATTCATTTCTCTGACATTGTGGGTGCGCTGGAGAAGGTTAATAAGAATGTGGGCGGTGGTTATATCGCGCAAACGGCTGAACAGTTCTTGGTTCAGGGCGTCGGTCTTTTAAAAGATATTAAAGACATTGAAAATGTTCCAGTGAAGCAACTGGATTCTTTTCGTATTGTTAGAGTCAAAGACATAGCAAAAGTTCGTCTTGGAAAAGAGTTAAGAACGGGGGCTGCGACATACAACGGTCAAGAAACTGTTCTTGGGACAGTAATGATGCTGTTGGGAGAAAACAGCAGAACTGTATCGACTCGTGTGAAGGAAAAGGTTGAAGATATTTCTAAAACTTTGCCTGAAAACGTAGAAATGGTCACTGTTTATAATCGTTCCGATCTTGTTAATGCGACTCTAGGAACTGTTGAACACAATTTGATGATGGGTGCCACACTTGTCATTGTTGTTTTGTTTTTATTGATCGGAAATATTCGCGCGGCCGTGATTACGGCATTCACGATTCCGTTGTCTCTATTAGCGACATTCCTGATTATGAAACCTTTGGGACTTTCAGGGAACCTAATGAGCCTGGGAGCATTGGATTTTGGTATCATCGTGGATGGGACAGTGATTCTTATCGATAACTGTGTGCGATATATTCATGAAATGAGCAAACAGCACGGACGTAAACTCACCAGAGCGGAAGTTCAAGCTGCCGTATATGAAGCATCTGTTGAAGTGCGGGTTGCTGCAGGATTTGGTGAATTGATCGTCGTAGCGGTATTCTTACCAATTTTTGCTTTAACAGGTGTTGAAGGAAAAATGTTTACTCCGATGGCGGCAACTTTTGCTATTGCAGTTGCATGTGCACTTGTACTGTCATTTACCACGGCGCCAGCTTTGGCTTCTCTGATCTTGCAAGGTAACGCGGAAGACAAGGAGCCTAAATTTATGCATTGGATTCGTTTGGCTTATGAGCCGATATTTAATCTAGCATATAAGTTTAAGGGTATCACGCTGGGTACCGGGGTTTTGGCGATTGTAGTAGGTGGTGTCTTGTTCGCTACTCGTGGTGCAGAATTTTTGCCGCAGCTGAGTGAGGGATCTTTTGCATTTCATATGATTCGACCCGTGAACTTAAGTTTGGATCGCTCTATCGCCTTTCAAGAAAAGGCAGATCAGATTGTTCGAGAGTTTCCAGAGGTCAATCTTGTATTCTCGCGTATAGGTACAAGCGAAGTAGCTACCGATCCAATGGGTGTCAATATCTCTGATACCTTCATCATGTTGAAGGATCGTTCCGAGTGGCCTAAATCAAATGATGGAAAGAAGCACACATTTGAATCATTGACCAATGCTATTGTGGCCAAGCTTGAGAAGAACTTGCCGGGGCAAAACTATTTAGCTTCTCAGCCAATTCAAATGAGATTTAATGAATTGCTTGAGGGAACTCGCGCAGACGTCTCTGTAAAAGTGTTCGGACCGGATTTGCAGAAGAATATGGATTTGGCGAAGAAAGTACAGCAAATTGTTTCGACAGTTCCCGGAGCAGGAGATGTCGAAGTTGATCTTGCAGGAACGAGTCCTGTCTTGAGGATTGCTCCGAAGGCCGACACGATTGGTAAGTATGGAGCGAGTGATATCGATGTTCTAAGTACGGTCGCGATAGCTTTGGGTGGTGAAGAAGGTGGATATCTATATGAAAATGAGCGTAAGTATCCGATTGTGGTTCGTTTGAGCGACGAAGATAGATCGGATCTTGCAACCATTCGTTCACTGCCGGTGGGAATCGGAGCGAACACGACAACACCATTGTCTAATATTGCTACCGCAAAGTTTGCTGAGACATTTGGATCTATCAATCGCGAGGACTCAAATCGTCGTTCGGCGGTATTGGTGAACTTGCGTGGGCGTGATACCGAAAGTTTTGTAAACGAAGCGCGTGCAAAGGTTGAGAAGGAAATCACCTTGCCTCAAGGTTATTATCTTCAATGGGGTGGTAACTTCAAAAATCTTCAGGAAGCTCGCAATAGACTTTTGGTGCTGACACCAATTGCTTTGGTTCTTGTGTTGCTAATGATCTATGCCGCATTTCGAAGTGTTGGACAAACTATCCTTATTTTCTCATGTGTTCCGCTAGCTCTTGTTGGTGGTGTGATTGGTCTTATCGCAAATGGATTGCCATTCAGTATTTCGGCGGGAGTTGGCTTTATTGCTTTATCAGGTATTGCGGTGCTGAATGGGGTGGTCCTGGTGAACTACTTTAACCAACTTCGGAATATGGGAAAAACTGGTAAGGCTCTTGTTATGCAAGGGACAATGATAAGGTTGCGTCCAGTCTTGATGACAGCTCTGGTGGCAATCTTTGGTTTCTTGCCGATGATGCTTTCGACTGGAATCGGTGCAGAAGTGCAGAGACCTCTAGCTTCGGTCGTTATCGGCGGAATTGTGTCATCGACACTTTTGACTCTGATTGTTTTGCCAATTTTGTATTCTATTTTTGAAAAGAAATTTGTCGGTCGCGTGGCCCACTAGGAGTTTATGGAAAAAAATCATCAGCATGATTGTTGTGGCCATAGTCACGAAGGTTCAACAGAAAGTATCTTTGTTAGTGAAGGGGACGTTCCGAGAAATGGAAAGTCCACTACATTTAAAGTCAGAGGCATGGACTGTGCTGACGAAGTGGCTGCCATCCAGCAGTCGCTTAAAAAAGATGGCATCTACAAGATTCAAGCAAACTTGATGTCGTCAACGGTACAGGTCTGGCATGAGGAGACCTTTAGTGGGGATTTACTTAAGAAGTTGATAAACGCGTCCGGGGTGAAAGTTGTGGAAGGAGATGGCTCTCAAAAAGCCATCTCGACGTCCCGAATTTGGCTGGTGGTGATATCTGGAGTCTTTTGTGCTGCAGCGTTTGTAGGGCAGTTGTTGGGAGTGGAGCAAAAAATTGTATTAGCTCTGCTTGCTCTGATTTCAGTTGTTGCGGGCGGAGTGTTAATCTTTCCTAAAGCTCTTCGTGCAATCCGAAAATTCAGACTTGATATGAATGTATTGATGACCGTAGCGGTTGTAGGTGCATTCTATCTTCAAGACTACGTCGAAGGTGCGACCGTGGTATTTCTTTTTGCTCTCTCGGAATTGCTAGAAGCTTTTAGTGTCGTTAGAGCTAGAAAAGCCATTCAGGAAGTTCTCAATTTGAGCCCTAAATTGGCATTACTAAAGCAGGCTGATGGTTCTAATAGAGAAGTGTCTGTTGAGGATTTAAATACGAATGATGTGGTCATTGTTCGTGCGGGTGATATTTTCCCTACGGATGGATTTATTTCAACGGGTGCAACCGATGTCAATCAAGCTCCACTGACAGGAGAGTCAACTCCGGTTAAGAAGAATGAGGGTGACGTCGTGTATGGAGGTACCGTCAATTTGACTGGTGTTGTGGAAATCAAAGTCGGTACGGCCTTTAAAGACTCAAAAGTGTCACAAATTATTAGAATGGTTGAAGAGGCTCAAAAGAGTAAAGCTCCATCTCAGAAGTTTGTTGATCAGTTTGCTAGTATCTATACACCAGCGGTATTTGTTCTTGCAATCTTAGTAGGAGTCTTGCCGCCGTTGATTATGGGAGCTGGTTGGGATGAATGGATTTATAAGGCATTGGTGTTATTAGTAATTGCATGTCCTTGTGCTTTGGTTATTTCCACTCCGGTATCGATAGTATCAGGGTTGACTGCGATGGCACGAAGAGGCGTTCTTATTAAAGGCGGGGTTTTTTTAGAAACCTTGGGCAAGTTAAAGGCCTTGGCCGTTGATAAAACAGGTACAATCACCGAAGGTGTTCCTCAGGTTGTTTCTCTAAAGCTGTGGGGAAATAAACCGGAAGCGGAAGTGATTAAAGTCGCAGCTTCCATAGAAGGCCTATCAACTCACCCTCTGGCTCAAGCGGTAGTCAGATACGCGAGTGAAAAAGGAATCACACTTGAAGGTGTCTCATCGACTCAGAATGTTCATGGTAAAGGAATATATGCGAGCTTAGCTGGGCATGAATATTTTTTGGGTAACCATAAATTCACTCATGAGATAAAAGTCTGTAGTCCCGCTTTAGAAAGTTATCTGGAGAGCTTAGAGGAGCAAGCTTTGTCCGTCATTGTTCTTGGGCATAAGCCACATGCTGATTGCGAAGGTGAAGTTCTGGGTGTTTTTGGAGTTGGCGATAAAGTTCGCAGCAACGCTAAAAATGCGGTTGAGCAAATTCACGCAGCTGGTTGCAAGACCGTTGTGATGCTCAGTGGTGACAATAAAAAAACTGTTGAGGCAATTTCAAGACAGGTAGGCATAGATGAATCCTACGGTGAGCTTTTGCCCGATGGAAAGGTCGCACATATCAAAGAACTCGTTTCCAAGCATAAGTATGTTGGAATGATCGGGGATGGGATTAATGATGCTCCAGCACTTGCGCAAGCATCTATCGGTATTGCGATGGGTGCTGTTGGAACTGATGCTGCAATTGAAACGGCTGATGTTGCATTAATGAAAGATGACCTTTTACAAGTCGCGACGGCAATTCGATTGGGCAGGCGCTCTTTAGGTATTATTCGCTTTAATATTATTTTTGCGCTCTTGCTTAAGGCCATATTTCTTGGCTTAGCTCTTTTTGGAATTTCGAGTATGTGGATGGCAATTGCAGCAGATACAGGTGCCACACTCATTGTAGTTTTCAATGCATTAAGATTATTAAAAATTGATTAGAAGAAAGGAAGAGTTATGAGCTTCATTCAAGGAAGTATGCTTTGTTTAATTTGTGGCTTATTGATGTCGGGTTGTGCTTCAGTCGTTCCCTATAAAGAAACCAACGTAACTTCACTGGGAATTCAGGTAGCTATCGGCGAAAAAGACAACGTTCATGTGAATGACAAAATAGTGCTTCTGGAACGTAAGTGTAGGGAAACCCCTAAAGCTCCAATTTGTGGTCTTGTTGAGGTTGGAAAATTGACGGTAAAGGAAGTTCACGAAACATATTCGCTGGTGGTTCCCGATGCGCAGTTAATTTTTAAAGAAGGCCAGTATTTTAAGTTTGCTGTCCATTGTGAAAACGAAAATGAGGCATGTAGGTCAGAAAAATAGGTCGTTGGAGTAAATCGACCGCTGTGGCGATGGATGTATTATGAGAAAAAGTATTTTTATACCAACAATAGTAGCGGTGCTAATTCATGTGTCGACGGGCGTGGCTGGTTCCATGTTTGAGCGCCGGACTGTCGATGGGAGAAGACTTTACGACGTGCTAATGTCTGAGCGCGTTCCAGGTTATGCTTTGGATCTTATATTCCGAATGTTTGACTACAACGAAGGTCGCATTACTAATACTAGTTTTGCCGTTTTGATTGATTATGGAAAACCGTCAACTGAGAAAAGATTGGGTCTTTTAAACTTCAAGACTGGCAAAGTTGAGTGGTTTTACGTGGCTCATGGAATTCGAACCGGAGTTGTCGAATCGAGAAGATTCTCCAATGTGTTAAATTCGTGGAAAAGTTCACTTGGATTTTATTACGCGAAAGATACCTACATTAGCCCGAAAAATGGACTTTCCATGTATCTTCATGGAGTTGATCTGTCGAATGATAAATCTAAAGAACGTAACATTGTACTTCATGGTGCGAGGTACGTTAGCTCAGAGTTTATCTTAGCAAATGGAAGGCTCGGTTGGAGTGAGGGATGTCCCGCTGTTGGAATGAAAGAGTCTGAATATCTGATTAAAATTCTTCAAAACGGCAGCATTCTGTTCGCATATCATCCAGCTTTAATGGTAGCGGCTAGGCAAACCCCAGATGAGCAATCTCTTGGTGGTGAAGAGATTATTCCTCCCGGCGCGAACTTAGATAGAACACCTGGTGAGGGTGGAGCGGAGCCGCCCTCGGGCCCAGTTCCGGATGTTTTTGGTCCGAGGCCACTATTGGATAATCTCTATTATTAATATATAGGAAAATTTGAGGAACGTTATGAGTGTCAAAAAAATTGGCATCTTTTTTATGATCTTATCATTTGCTGAAATCTCATCAGCTTCTATGTGGGGTAAGATCAAGAATGCGATCAATAATTGTAAGTATAGCCAGGAAGAATATATGGAGGCGGTCAAAACCGAAATGTCTCGCACCGACCACCTGCCAGAATATTTTTCGGGTGCTTTCAGTGATAGTGATTTTAAGGGTAAGCCTTGGATTAATGACTTCAGATATGTAATTGTCGTTAATAAATCATCAGTAGGACCGTCAGCGCAAACCATGCGTGTATATGAGAATGGTAGACTCATCCGCCGTGTTAAAGTTTCAACTGGACGTGAGGGCTTTGAATTACGCCGTAAAAAGCCAGTTTGTACGGGGGCTCCGTTCCAGTCATATTGGTCGCAAACGCCTACAGGTTTTTATACGCCGAAGTTTCTTTCGAGATATCACGTTTCTAGCTCTTGGGATGCCGATATGCCATTTGCTATTTTTTACGACGTAGAAAATGGTTTGGCTTTGCATCAGGTGAGCCCAAAATATGAAAATTTACTTGGGCGTCGAGCATCAGGAGGTTGTACGCGCCAAGACTCAGTAACGGCTGAAGAAATGTTTAATCGAGTTGCTGTTACAGAGGGGGCAACAATTCCTATGATTGATGTCAGCGGGAATCCTGTTTTAACTGATTCCGGTGCTGTTCGCTATATCAACAAGCAAATAGTGCAAAATCAAGAGACTGGTGAATTAGTGCGATATAGCACTTACAGTGCCTTGATCATTGTCGAAGATGTAAATTAAAAGCCGAAAAATTGGAGGGGCTATGAGAACGTTAATATTTTCAGTTTTACTTTTTATTGGTTCAAATGCGCATGCATTAGGTGACTTGAAATCTATTTTTGATGCGCTAAAAGACAAGCCTGTTAACTATGAGCCTACAGGGCAGATATGTGAACAGGTTGCGCGTCTCAAATATGCGGAAGTATATGATCCTTCTCAATTCGATTTAAATGTCGGAGTTGAGTATAAAGTGAGCGGTACGACAATTGGCGAACTTGATCTTGTGATCACTAATAAATCAAATCATCAGGTTGCATTGGTAGGCGAGGTTAAATGCTGGAGAAATGTTCAAGGCGCCTTAAATAAAGCTCATAAGCAGAGAGCAAGATTTATTTCGACTCTCCAGAGCCAAGGAAATAGAATAGTTTTCTTAGCTAAAGAAGGAGCGCCGTTTAAAGCAGCTCAGTTTGTTAATCCTAAATATGTTGCGATTTCAACTTTGGGTACTGTCAGCAGCGGATTCGATACTGAAATCGAATATTCATTGGACGAAATGTTGCAACTTCGAGAAAGCCTAATGCGATGTCAGGCTGAAGGAAAGTGCCCAACGGAGTAGTAAAGAAAAACTTGCGTTCATAGAGAACTAGTCAGGGTTATACGGAAATTGATTCGGTCAGAGTAATGGGTAGTCTCTATGAATCGCATGCTACCCCCTTATATAGGGGTAGCTAAATAGATTTTTGGGGGATGGCTTGAGCTTATCTCAAATAAATTATGTACATAAGTTAATAGTAAGATCTTTAGAGGAATCGGACAAAGCCAACTTTAATATCGCATGGATGCTAATGGAAGAAGCACATATATTTTCTCAGCCCTTTGCGGGAGTTCATTTTTACGTTCATTTGAGGATGTTGTTTCTTAGTATTCGAGTTCGCAATTATAAAGAGATTTTCGGACAAACAGTACGATTGCTGGTTGCTGTGCCGAGTTCTTTTTTTCGCGTGTATCCTGTTGGAAATACCGGACGAAGTAGTTTAGGTATTTTTTCATCACTGCCTTTATCTGGCCGAATTATTGCGAAGATGCAGCAGTTAGAGAAAATGGAAGTACTAAGGATTGAAAACGGTGGTGAAGTTAAAAAATATGTTCGTATGCATCCAATAGTAAGAGAAAAATTGAAACTGAAAGCGCGACCAAGGTGATCTGCATCCAATCTCAGTTATATAAAGAAGAAAAAAGGAAAAGATAAGAAATTGAAATGAACCACGCAGGGCCTTCTCAAGGCCTTCTCAAGGCCGCTCACTGTATTATCTGCTCCGTCGTTTTAACAGAGTGAATTACAAGTTCCATTTTTTTATAAAATACTGAAGTCCATTTTGTGCGATATTCAACTTGCGAGCTGCTTCAGCCCTTGATGGTGCTGCTCGCAATATTTCGGAGATATGAGATTTTTTCAGCGCTTCAAGGTGAGCATCAATTTCATCTAAAGTAATTGGCTTAGCATGTTGCGGCTTAAAAAATATCGAATCAAGATCTTCCTTCCTAACAACGCTAGATTCAGCACAAAGCAGGTGCCGCTCGACAGTTGATCTTAACTCCCGTACATTACCCGGCCAATGATATGTACGGAACAGCTCCAAGCACGAGCGATTGAATGAGCGGTTGAAGTGATTCCTTTCGCAGACCTCGTTCGTGAATTGAGCAACCAAAGGCTCAATATCTTCTGGACGATCTCTTAATGGAGTGGTTTCTAGCGTGAGGTTAAAAAGACGGTAGTATAGATCCTCGCGAAACGTGCCGGCTTCTACCATTTTTTTAAGGTCTTTGTGTGTGGCCGCGATTATACGAACATCAACGGACCGAGTCTTGTTGGCTCCAATTGGTGTTATTTCTCTTTCTTGTAGAACGCGCAGTAGCTTTACTTGCAATTCATACGGCATATCGCCGATTTCGTCTAAGAATAGGGTTCCTTTATCAGCAAGTTCAAACTTGCCAACTTGGTTTTCGGTTGCCCCAGTGAAGGCACCTTTTCTATGGCCAAAAAGTGATGAGTCAAGAAGTTGAGGCGATTCGGCGGCGATATTGATAGCTACAAAGCGGTCTTTTGGTCTGCCACTGAATTTGTGGAGTGCCTTGGCTACGAGTTCCTTACCTGTCCCACTCTCCCCAAGGATCATCGTTGTGGCGCTTGCAGGGGCGATTTTACGTATGTCCTTGCACAGCTGATGCAGGATATCTGAACTCCCTATCATTCCTGTTTCTTGAATGAACTGCATTTTCTCATCGACTGGTAAGTCCTCAGAGTCAATGGTTCTGTAGAGCTGATCATATTTTGCACATCTGTTTGCAATTTCGGCCAGTAGGATATCATTGTCAGAGTTCTTGTCGAGGAAGTCTGTCGCACCGGCCAAGAAGTTTGCTCTCATAGCTTCTTTAGTATCATCGAGGGTAAAGGCGAGCACTTGTTGGGTTGGTTTAATTTTCTTTATTTCCTGGATGACTTCAGAGCCAAGCATTTTAGGCATATGGTAGTCCATAAGGATCAGTGAAAAATCTTTCTTGGAGTGCCTTACAATTTTAATTGCTTCGGGGCCGCCGCTGGCAAGAGTGACGTCATATCCAACAGATGCAAGAAGGTCTTTAGTAGCATCTAAATTTTCCCTGTCATCGTCCACGAGAAGGATGCGGTAGTTCATATCGAAACCTTTGTTGCTTTAGGAAATGAAATCTCAAAGGTTGTTCCGAGGTTTAGAGTGGAGTTAAAATGAATTTGCCCACTATATTCTTCGCAAAGTTGTTTTACGACGAAAAGACCTAAGCCAGTGCCCTTATTGATTTTGGTGGTAAAATCAGGATCAAATATTTTGGACTTGATTTCTTCATCTATGCCACAGCCTTCATCTGCTATGACCAAATAGACTCGCTGATTCGTAGAGAATGATTTGACCTTAATTTTTGAATTCTCAGCGGAGGCGTGAAAGCTATTTAGAAGCAAATTTTCCGCAATTCGTCCAACAATACTCGAGGGTACATTTACATAACAATCTGGAGTAAGGTCCATTTCAAAAGATATTCCTTTGCTGATGGCATCGGCATCCTGTCCAACTTCATTTGCAATAGCCAAAATCTCATGAGAAATATCAATTGGGGCTAGAGTTGGTGATTCTTCGCCTATGTTCTTTTTATATAAAGACTTTAGCTGCTCTGCATACCCGGACAGTCTCTTAAGATTTGCATTTAGATTTGAAAATAGATCTGCATCGTGACTCTGCATTGAAGGGCTTTGCATTTGTAGAACGCCCAATAATCTTTTAATTCTTGAGACGGGATTTAAAATGTCATGACCTACTGATCTCAGGGTGTGTAAAGAACCTTGGTCCCTGGCCTCTTTTTCAAGTAACGAGATTTCCACATTCAGTCCGGCCAATGAAGAAGCAATGGGTTCTATTTCGGCAAAAGGCGCATGGTTGAAGAGGGTTGAGTCCTTTGGGTCTTTGGAAAGTTGGGTAGCCCAGGTCTCCATCGTGGAACTTACAAGTTGGACTGACTTTATAAATTGGAGATAAAGGCTAAAGGCCAAAAGCAGCATTCCTATAAAGATTGCGAACGAAACATAGAAAATGATGGCCCAATGGACAGTTGGTTTTTTTTCGATATGAAGATACCCCCACAAGTTGTTTTTTTCACTGTCGAAATAAATCGGGAGGTCGACGGTAAGCATGCCACGGAAAATATTGCGACAAATTCCGTTAGCGTTGTCGCAGGTGTTGAACTTCCTTTCTCTCAGATCACCGATCCAGAGCTGTTTTTTGTTATCTAAAAATATAAATGTCTCGGAGGAATCAATTCTAAATTCTCGGTTAAGCTGAAGTTCGACGGAACGAACATCTCCAGAGAGAATGTCCGTGCGATAAGAAGCGATTGAAGAACTCGCCATGGATAAAATCTCTCTCTCTGAATCTTTAAAAAATAAAAGTGCAAACAGTGCTGCGGAAATGGTAACAGTCGCCAATGCGAATCCTGCAGTCCATTTCCAAGCAGTTTTTTTTGTCTGACTCAAGAGGGAAATTGTTTTCACTGAACTCTTACCTTAGAGAAAAGGACGGTTTCATCGGTGTTAGGAACTTGTGAAAGGTCAATTCCAGGTTTTGCAATGGCAAGACTTGAAAAGTGAAATAGTGGTAGAACGTGCCCAGCTTCTTGCGCCTTTAGAACGATCTCCTTCATTTTGATAGCTCTATCTTTGGAGGTCGGAAGACCACGAGCTGTCCGAAGTTGAGCTGAGAAGTCATTTGGGGAATCCGCCGAGGGAATAAAGGCCGGCTCGCGCTCGATAAAGAATGACATGGCTCCCTCGAAATTTGGGTCTGCTACGGCGATTCCGGTTGCCAAAAGGTCATAGTTTCCGAGTTTCATCCTGTCATTTAGGGATGATAGGGGGACAATCTCAACCTCAGGCTTGTTGTTTGTTATCTTGGCAATCGCAGAGCCTATTTTCTCCTTGAGAGAAGCTGCGTAGGTGGTTGAAGGTATAATGATTTTAAGGGCACCCAATTTTGGTAGAGAATCCGGAACGGACATTTTAGGAGATGTCGTAGACCAGAGTTCATATCCTCGCGGAAAAAATTGTTCTGCACGGGAGTATCCCGACATTCCAGACATCATTTGGTCATAATCAATCTTTGCCGCAAGTCCTTTTAGTATATTCGCGCCGTTCTTTTTTAAGAACGTTTTGCTCGGGTATAAGCTAAAGACTTTATCAAGTGATCTTTGCCACGTTTTAAATCCTGCTTTTTCAAGATTTTGGAGAGTTGACGTTTGCATCAGGGAACTTCCCGAAACAAGATTAGCCCAGTCGTCTTTTTGAAAATGTTCAACAAGGTCGGTGTCTTTGGGAATGTGACGAACTACTACTTCCTGAGGCATGTTTTCATTGTAAGAGTACCAGCGAGTATTTGCTTTTAAAACAACTTCACTGTTGGTCTGTTTTGAAACTGAAAATGGTCCGGAAGTTTTAGATAGATCAATTTTTCCATCTTTAACGGCAAGCAGGCTGTACATGGGTTCAGTCAGTTTTAGAAGAATTCCGCTCTTTTGAATATCTGTGGTTGTGGTAATTTTTAAAGTAGTGGAGTCTGGAGTTGAAATGGATTCAATAGTTTCAAATAATGCCTTTAAGTCGTTGGGATAAGATCGTCTGGCGCGCTCTAGCGAAAGCTTGAAATGCTCCGCTAAAATAGGAGTACCATCAGACCATGCCAGATTTTTTCTTAACTTAAATTGAATTGTCTTAGGTGGAATGATTTCCCACTTTTCAGCAAGGGCCGACGTGATCTGTCGCTCTTGATCGAAGGTTACTAGAGGCGATGCTAAGGCAACAGAAAGCTCGAGATCAGCCATAGATAAAATATGGGCGGGATCAATGTCGTTAGGAAAATTCATGTAGGTTCTTACGGATTTCATTGGTGTCGATATTCTTTCTTTGTTTGCAGCACAGACCTGATTACATGCTAACGCAACTAGGCTCGCCAAGAAGAGGTAAAAATACCTTATTTTCATCGAGAACATAAATGACTCCGTTTCTATCAATAGCAATAACCTTGGCCTTCGCCGCAATTTCTGGATTGTTCTTAAGAAATTTCACAACGGCTTTGTGAACCACGGCTCTTTGTTCAATGGGAAGATCTTCGATGAGCGTTAAGTCATTAGCAGTGGTATTTGCGTGGGCTTGAGTTGTTGCCGCCGATGCCAAGACAAATAAAGTGGCTTTAATAAGCTGTTTTTTCATTTGTTATTCCCCTTTAGCCCACGAAGTGCGGGTTGAGATTACAATTATTTTTAAAGTTGTTATTTTTGCCCCAATAAATGGGTCGATACTTGTCGCTTCTTACGCGTGAGACATAAAGGTCGCCGACTTGATAGAGGTGAATCTGCATTTCAGCAAGATCTAGCGCCGAGAATGTGGCGACGTGATTTTTCCATATTTTTATAATCTGAGATTCATTGGCCTCAATAATCTGAATACAAGAAGGAATGGGTTCTGAATAAGCATACGCGAGGGAGTGACTTCCCGGGGATGTTGGCTTGCTGAAGTCCTGCAAATGAAGTGCTGTGACTTCTGAGAAGCTATCTAACCGAAGGGCGGCATGTGCTGCTCTCATGCACTCAGTCGTTGCTGATAGTATTGCGCTGCTCAAGTCCACCCCTGAAGCGTGCCCTGATACGAAATTGAGCTTGTCGTTAAATAGAAGAGCAGAGACACAGGCGCCATTCCTATTTGAACTTACAAGAATACGAAGTGTGGAAAATTCTTGGGCCTTATTATTCATGGAATTCCAAGACACAACTTCTAAAGGCCAAAGAGAAGTTGGTATCTCATAAAATTGTCCGCTGGTTTCCCAAGAGGTCAAAGCCACATCACGTTCAGTTAACTCCATAATGGCAGACTGTACAGCCAGAGCTGGGGAGATGTGACAAGCCCAGCCGTTGCTGGATTCAGGCTTTCCTGTCTTTAATGCAAAGTATTTTTGGACGGCTCTTTCCGTAGCTTCAGATATGGCCTTGGCTATAGCTAGTTGCTCGGGTCCTTCGCCGAATCCTTGGGTTCTAACTTGCCCATAGCGAATGGTTGCGCTCAAGGAAGTGCAGTTTGGAATAGCATAACCTTGAGGGCGCGTTATCTTTTCGATTGCAATAAGATGAGGCTTCTCGATTGGAAGATCGAGAGAAAGTGTATTGTGCTGAATGCTTTCCTCTACTAGGTCATTCATTGCTTCGTCCTTTGCTACAATTAGTAGACACGTACCTAAAAGCAAATACAGGGCCATATATTTTCGCCCATGAAACAGGCATATCACACGCCAGCTTCGTTATAAGAGGGTATTTGAATAAACACTGTAAAAATTACTTCAAAATATTTGAAAGAACCCAGCAGTCACATGGCACCAAGAAGTCATAAGTATCTGCTGATGTTAAGTTTTTCTGGTTTTCTCGAGATTTCAAAAAATTTGAAACTTCTTTGAAGAAAAGCCATTTCAAAAAAATTGAAAGTTGTCGAAATTATTTGAAGAGCCTAAGTGCCTGAAAATATTCATGTCCTTTTTTTAACTTTCAAAAAGTTTGAAACATTTTGAACTCATCTAAACTCCTTCGAGCAATAAAATCTCAATATTTCCAGACACATGATCAATTTGGGGTCTATCTGGCATGCCTTTGCAATTTAGGTCGACAGGAGGTCGTTGAAAATCTCCGACGTGGAAGCACACAGAGTTGTTTCTGCGGTCACCTATTACAAAGGAGGGAAAATGGGAAATCCAGTATCCGCTACAGATCATGCTTCCTCAGAACATGGTCAGACAAATCCAATAAATAAGAATCGCCGATCAACAGGGTTGGGGAAATTTACTCAAACCATTCGGGGCTACTTTCATACTTCTGAGCTTACTCGTGAAGATTGGGAAAGACTTGAGAGTAAGAAACAGATTGCTCATGGCGATCGTCACCAGTCCGTCGATCATACGAGGGTTCATTAATGTCTCGAACCTTCAAAGATCGTAAAGAGAAACGGTCTAAACGAAGAAAACTGCATGAACCACTTTGGACTAAAAGCTTTGAGCGAACTCACTATGAGGGTGATGGCGACAACGAAGAGCTAGAATTGTGCCCCGAGTGTAACAGCCCGACTGACTTTCAAAGTGGATTTATGACTTGTCCAGAATGTGGGTGGGGAAACTACTTCCCGGCCAATGGACTTCGAGAGGAGGACGAGGACCTTGAATATCAATCAGCATCTTAAACATAAAAAAATACAAGGGGGTGTGTCTTATGAATAGTGAAGGTAATGTCATTCCGATAAGGAAGGCTGACCGGTTTTTCTTGGTTCGTGGAACCATGGGGCCTAATGATGAACTTGTCGAATACGAAAAAGTCGGTATTGCATACTTAAAGCCAGGGGCAAAGACCTTCCGAGTGAAGCTTTGGATGTTTCCCACCAATCAGTACTTTCTCACTAGGGAAAATGAAAGCACATCCAACTATGTCATTTTGTCTCTTGAAGAATTCCAATCGCAATCTCAAGAAGTAAAGACGAGCTGGCAAAAAGTAGGTTCAGGTGAGTTTGTAGGCCTTCATATTAAGATGAAGTTTCACCTGCTAACTGAAGAGATCTATCTTTGTCTTTTTCCTAATGAAGAGCAGACAGAGGAGTTCTATGCGGCAGGCTAAGGTTCTTCTATCGGAAGGAAGTAAAGCGACCCTTGGGTGCGCGCTGCTATTGCTCTTAACGTTCTCATTAGTGCCGCTTCTGGCGCAAGCAAGTGTGGAGTCATCTCTTTTGGGAGTACAAACCAAACTTACTAGAGTGATCTTACCTGTCTTGTCAGTGATCGGAATTGCATTGGCGGGATTGTCCTTTATTACAGGGAACGAAAACGCAAAAAAGCACATTATATACGCGATCATCGGCACCGCGATTGGTTTTGGGGCTCAGTCTATCGCGGATTTGATTTCCCAAACGGTGAGGTAGCGGTGGGAGATAATAAAGAACTACTGACTTCCAATGTCCCAAGAACATTAGAGACAAAAAGCAAGATCATGGGCTTTGAGCTTTCAGATGTACTTTTTCTTTTATTAAACTTGTCCATTCAAAACCTGATCTTTGGCGGAACTTCGATGAAGATTCCGATGGTCTTTGGGACAAGCCTAGTGCTTGGGCTGATGCTGTTCTTTTTCAAAAGAGGAAAGCCAGACAACTATATCCAGCATTACTTCGAACATCTTCTTTCGCCGATTGTTCGCCCCGCCAATGCTTCGGATGAAACTTACAAACCCTTGTTGAAAGGAGGTACTAATGAATAATACAGCTTTGTGCGAATCCTTGCCTTATTGGGAGTTTGAATGTGGATTTACAGCTCATATGATCTTATGGGATGGGTCCTTAGCAAGTGGCGTAGAAATCTTGCCTCAGGATATTGAGTGCTTCGATGCAGATAGGATCAACCATCTTACCTTAAATCTCAGAGCCTTTATTAATTCATTACCGGAGAAAATGACGGCGCAGATTTATCTGAAGGTAGAAACTGAGTTCGGAGATATGCTTGAGCAGCACAAAGGTCTTTCCTCAACGGAGATTCCGTTTCTTAAAGAGCTAGATGCCGGACGAGTTGGAAAACTCGCAGAACAGATAGCGCGAGAAGAAGTTTTTAGACCGCGAATGTTTCTTTTTCTAAAGACCGAGCCACCTGAAAAACCAGCCTCTTTGTCCTTAAAAAAGACTCAGAAGTTTGCAGTCACTTATGGCAATGACTTTGTAAGTGCTTTACAGGGACTCTCCCAGGCTTTGGAAAGTTCAAGAGCGGTCCTGGGTTCTGCGGGTTTTGCGTCGCAGGCTCTTTCTAAAGAAGAGATGGTCTCTTTAATTTATAAACATCTGAATCCAATGAGATCAAGGGAGGTCGCTCATCCAACGATTACGGATAGACCTGACTCTTTAGAAAACGAATCTCCGCGAAATCAGTTGGTTTTTGGGGATTTGATTTTGGACCAAGAGG
Organism: Bdellovibrio sp.; assembly: GCF_047637665.1. NCBI lineage: Bacteria > Pseudomonadati > Bdellovibrionota > Bdellovibrionia > Bdellovibrionales > Pseudobdellovibrionaceae > Bdellovibrio > Bdellovibrio sp. The sequence goes on from NZ_JBLJBT010000024.1 coordinate 57,195, forward strand.
ATTTTGTACTAGATCGAACTCTGACCCGAGTGCTGACTTTAAAAACTCTGCCTGAAGTGACCTATGCGGGAATGATGAGCTTATTCCTTAATATGGGTTTTAAGTATGAGCTGGTATTTTCCTTTTACATCCCGGATCAGGCTAAAGAGGTGAGGGCTTTGGAGCAAAAGCGCCGTATGGCCCATTCTCTGACAAGTCAGAACAATGGAAGAGTGAGTGATCTTGAAGGGGAATCCCGACTCCAACAAACGACAGATCTTATTCGTGAAATTATCGACACAGGGCAAAGGGTCTTTGTGGCGGAGCTTGTTATCATTCTTCGCGACGACAATACCAAAGCAGGTCGTGAATCCTTGAATCTTCGTACGAAAGAGGTTCTTTCTCGTTTTCGCAAAATGAGCGGTGCTGAAGGTGTTCAAGAAACCGTCGGCGCATGGAAGATTTTTTCGAATGAAATGATCGGAAGCCCTTTAAATCTGATTCGCGGCAAAAAAATGAAATCCAACAATCTTGCAGACTTCCTACCACTCTACGGTGGAAATTTCGGTGACTTGCGTCCTATGATTCTGACACACGCGAAGACGGGCTCTCTGTTTGCGATGGACCCATATGATTCAAGGCTTACCAATTACAATATGCTGGTCACTGGCTCAAGCGGTACGGGCAAAAGCTTCATGAATAATTTCTTGATGCTTCAACAGATCGCCCGAGGAGTAAAGCTCTTCATCATTGATATCGGAGGAAGTTATAAGAAGCTTACCGAGTTAATGGGAGGACAGTATTTCGAAATCAATCTTTCGGAAGATTATGCTCTCAATCCCTTTGCGCAGAATGATCCGAGCATTCCCCTATCAGCGGAGAAAGTTAAGGCCTTGGTCAATATCATTGAGCAGATGATTGTCGATGAAGGTGAAAAGCTCAGTCGGTTTGATCGGGTCCTGATTGAAGAGGCTCTGACCGATGTATTTGAAGTTGTCAGAAAAAAGACGCCCGGTAGATCGCCGCAGATTTCGGATTTTGCAAAGCATTGTGAAAAGTCGAAAGAAGAATCGCTCAAGAGAGTGGCAAAGCTTCTCTACCCGTGGATCGGGGACTCTGCCTATGGAAAACTCATTGATCGTCAGGGGCAGATTAGAGCGGACAGTCCCGTTGTGGCTTTTGATTTAAAAGGACTTTCTCAATATCCCGATCTTCAGTCTGTCATGACTTTGATTCTAACGAATTTCATTTTAGATCAAGTCGAGCAGAACAAAGGTGTATCGAAGCGAGTCCTTTTGGATGAAGCGTGGGAATTATTAAAAAGTAAAGCTGCTAGCTCCTTCATGGAGTATGCAGCGAGGACTTTGAGAAAGACGGGATCAGGTATCACTTTTATCACACAAGGTGTTGAGGAAATTGTTCAAAGTTCCATCGGGTCGGCCATTCTCAACAATACGGCGACAAAGCTCATTCTTATGCAGCAAGGAGATACGAAGGTTCTTAAGGAGACGTTGCGTTTGAACAGTCAGGAAACGCACTTGGTGGAAACGCTTGAAAGGAAGAAAGGTGTTTTCAGTGAAGCTTTCTTAATGAAAGGGGACAGTCGGCAGGTTCTAAGAATTATGCCTTCGCCGCTGGAGTATTGGATCGCGACAAGTGATGCGGCAGATAATGTCTTTTTGCAAAGCCTTATGAAGGAAGGCCTTGATTTGAAGGGCGCAATCTTACGAGCAGCAAAGGAAGCTCCTCTTGGCGTGGAGGCGATGAATCTAAGGATGTCGACATGAGAAAGAAGATTTTTGTTGGGATCTTTTCAATTGCGATGACGCTAGCACCTATTTCCGCAAGAGCAGACCTTTTCGGCGGTGACGTGGTGGTCTTAACGCAAATTCTTGTGCAGACAATTCAGACCGTTCTTCAACTTAAAGCAATTCTCTCCAACGGACAGGATTCTCTGAATTTGATGAGGGATATAAACGCTGGTGTGAGATCCGGTCTTGATGTGATTCGCATTATAAATCCCAAATTCAATCCTGGGGTCTATGGAGATTTAAATAATGCAGATGCCGTCTTAAGGGCCATTCAAGATGTTTATGGAACTGTCCCGAAGGGTATGGATCAGGATCTCATGAATTCTCAAGATCAGAGTGTGGCTGAGGTGATTTCCATGAACAGGAATCTCTACGACTATGCGGATGAGGTGGACCGCGAGCGAGAGAGGATCTTGTACCATGCTCAAGTAGTCAGTCCTCAGGGAGCGGGGAAGCTGCAAAATCAAGCTTTAGGGGTTCTAATTGGCGTGACGACCCAGCTTTTAAGAACTCAAAGTCAGATGCTGAAGCTTCTCGCGCAAAACATGGCTATGGATAATCGCAAAGAGAAACTTCAGACCAAGGAGTTTCAGGAGAACTATAAAAGCTTGTCGGATGGCTTTAAGGATCTACCACGAGATACGGAGCTGCCTCGATTAAAAGGAGGTGGTTAATGATTCCAAATATGGATGCGTTGGGGTCTTTGATTCGTGACTTACACCAAATGCTGTCGGGTCTCTTTTATATGGCCTTACCTGTGGCAATTCTTTTATCAGTGACGTTAGGGTTTTTTAAGACCGGAAGTCCTGACTACGTGGACACGCTACGAAGAGCTCTGATTGCAGCATTGTTGTTGGCCTCATTCCCAGAGATTTCGAATGCCATTTTAGATGTCTGTGATGGTGTGGCAAACAAGATTGACTCAATGTCGGGTCTTGAAACTTTCATGAGGATGGCAGAAGAGAAGTCGCGGGGTTATGCAGGGGCGAGCAACGTCTTGTTGCTTAAGTTCAACGATCTTTTTATTGCGGTCTTAAGCTTTGCAAGTTTTGTGATTTTGTATGTTGCACGATATCTGACGATTGCTTTGTACTATTTCTTCTGGATGTTGTTGTCGGTACTCTCTCCGATCCTGATTCTTTGCTATATGTTCCCGGCCACAGCCGGAGTCACAAAGAATCTATATCGAGGACTTATTGAAGTCGCCTCTTGGAAAATCGTTTGGGCAGTTCAGTCAGCAATGCTCTCGGCCTTGGCACTTGGGAATATCTATAAAACAGAAGGATCTTATCTGACGCTCACGATTTTGAATTTTGTGATCGCAATAGGTCTTTTGTTCACACCCATGCTTGTAAAATCGTTAGTAGGTGAAGGCATTCAGAGTGCGGCATCGGCTCTCGGTCCCGCTGCTGCGGCTTCAATGATCGCACTGCCGACCAGGATCGTCAAAGTCTCGAATGTATCTAGAGAATTTCTTTCCGGCAGTACCAAATACATTGGTTCAAAATTTAAATAATAAAGGAGGTGTCATATATGGATTCTAAATCACTAAATATTAGAAGTTATCCAAAACTCATTCAGGAATTTGCGAATGAGAATTTCAATCTCAAGGCCCTATGTGGAGCTTTGCTTGGGTTGATGTTTATTTTACTTATTCTTGTTGTCTACCTCGTTAAAAAAGGCCCGGACGTCATTGCGCTTGATGCAAACGGACAGATTGCCAAGGTTGAAACAAGGATCACTGATGTTCAGGTACGAGAAGCTGCGGAGAATTATATTTCTTATCGCTATCAATGGAACTCAGAAACGATCAGTTCGCAGCTTAAAAAGGCGGAGTTGTTTATTGATCCAATTTTAGTCACGGCTTATCGGAAGTCTATGCTCGATGTACAGAAATTCGTAAAGGAAAAGAAGGTGAAGCAGAAGGTCTACCCTTACGACGTGAAGGTGGATTTTAAGGAAAAGAAAATTACTGTTATTGCCGACCGGATCACTGAGTTTGACAACTTAAAAGCCGCAACGGCGATGAGGCTCGTCTTGAGTTTTGGCATCGGTGATCGGACTTCTATCAATCCTTGGGGAGTCTATATTAACAAAGAAGCTGAAGGAGCTGCTGAATGAAGATAAGTTTTTTGATTTATGTGGCAGCTTTGTTTTTGGCGCAAGTTTCATTTGCTAATGTCAAAACCGTGACGCCAAAGGGTGATGAGATCTTAGAAGTAAAGACGGCTCTAGGGATAGCGACGATCATTCAAATTCCTGACACTATTCAGTCCGCAATTATTGGCGATCAGTCTGCCTATCGAATTGAGTATGTGGATAAGGCAGTGACGATCAAGCCTTTGAGATATGGAGCAAAGACCAACCTTTACCTTTTCACTCAAAAGAAGAGATATAATCTGCGTCTTGAGACGGTTCCGCAGGATCGGGCATTTTATATTATTTATGTGAAGGATCAAGAGATCGGCGGAAGTCTAAACTGGAAGCCCATCAATAAAACGGTGGTTGGCAAGACTGCCACTTTAAAAATTGTGCGGATCGGAACTACAAAGGATGGTTTTTTACTCCTAGATCTTGAGGTCACGCCGAAGGGGATTTTATCAGTTGAAGCTTCTGATTTCTGGTTAAGACAGGCAACCGTCTCAAGACCTATCAACAGTCTTTTTCTTTCTCGCTCAAGCGTTCAGAAAGGACAGGTGGCCTATGTCGGTATGTCTATTCAAAAATCAGAACTTGCAAATCGCAATTTGAATGTTGATTTCGAGAGCAAAGATGAAAGTTTGCGAATCGAATTGGCGAAGGAGCTTTTATGGAAGTAAAGGTCCTTCAGTTTTCGATTTTTCTTGCCACTGTGAAAGAGCGTATCAAAGGGTTGTTTGTTAAGAAAATTTCTTTTAGTCAGAAAACGGAGCTTAAGATTTCATCCTTTAAATGGATGGGGCTTATCTTTGTTCTCGTCTTCGTATGCGTAGTTCTTTTGATGCCTGATGAAGTTCCGATTCAGTTCTCCGAAAAGATGGACCAGGAAAAGGTTCAGTCAGGTGACCCGACGGAGCAAATCGAAAAGAAATCTGCAACTAGTTCAAGTCTGCTTTGGGCAACTCCTAAGAGGGAGTTTTCAAGGAGTGGCTATGCTGCGGAAGTGAATCATAATACTTCGATGATGATTGGCTCTTCTGGTGGCAATGCGAAAACCCAACTTCGTTCTGGGACAAGGCTTCCTCTTCGGATTTTGGATAAAGTCATAGTGTCGCAAGACTCAGTGCCAGTTCTTGCTGAGTCGCTTTTAGACGGAGCAACCGATTCAGGTCTAAGACTTCCTGCGGGAACAAAATTCTATGGCGAAGCTACGTACACAAAAGGGACTGATCGGGCGAGTATCGTTTTTAAGCAGATTTCTTTGCCGAACGGTCAAATAAAAGGACTTGCAGCAAAGGCTTTGGGCAAAGACGGCCAACCAGGAATTGAAGGGCGCGTGTATTCGGACGGTGTGAAAAATACTGCCGGACAAGTTTTAACAACCTTTGTGGGAGGACTTGCTGCGGGGAGTATTCAGACAGATATCTTTGGTCGATCCAAGGGAGGGCTTGAAAATGGTCTTCTGAATGCTGTCGCAGAAACGGCCAGGGGCAAAGCTCAAAGTTACGGTGAGAATCTAAAAGCAGAACGAGAATGGATTGAAATCCGTTCAGGCGCAGAGTGTGATGCCTTGTTGTCTGAGTCCATGGACCTTCAATATGGCGGTAGAAATGAATAATGGTGGCGACAAAGATCAGTATGCGATTTTTGTTTTGACCATACTACTTACGGCCTTAGCTTTGCATAACATGGCGCCAGTGGTTGTCGCTGCTATCATTAAATACAAATACGTCACGTCCTTTGCGATCTCTGCTTTGACCGTCTTATTTTTTTGGAAAATCAAAGAGAGACTTATTAAGGCCTCGAAGAAAAGAGAAATTGAAACTCGTCTTCATAGAAAGACCACTGACGATAGTATTTTTCTGGGAACGGCGAAAACCGAGGCTCCAGTTTATATTCCATTGAATTCAAGACGGATGCACGCACAGGTGGTGGGAACTACCAACGCGGGTAAGACGGAGTCAGTTATTTTGCCTTGGGCGATTGACGACATCAAGAATGGTCGCGGCTTGATCTTGATCGACGGGAAATCCGACAGGGGTCTTTTGGGCAAACTCTATGCTTATTCTGCGAAACATAATCGTTCCAAGGATTTTCGTTTGTTGTCTTTAGTAAATCCCGAGTTGAGTTCAAGCATAAATCCTTTACTCGGTGGATCTCCAGATGAAGTGACGGAAAGGATCTTCGCTGCATTCACCTTTGAGGATGAGTATTACAAGAGTCTTCAGTATGAGGTTTTAAAGCAGACGCTACATCTATTTGAAAAAGCTGCTGTCATTCCGACTTTTAACAAGCTGATTCAAGTTATGACAAATCCGGCGATCATGCAAATGCTGTCCAGTAAAACCAAAGACAAGATGTTGGTTGCTTGGGTAGAGCGATTTATTGCCCTTACAAAAGAAGAGCGAGAGAAGCGAACAAGTGGTCTTTTGAATCAGTTGGGTCATTTCACTTCTGGAGAAACATCATTGCTCTTTAATGCCGACGACCCTCAGATTGATATTGAAAAAGCGATGAAGGAGGGACTGATTGTCTATTTCCAGCTTCCGGTTCTTAAAACTCCGACATTAGGTAAGGCGACAGCCAAACTTATTCTGCAATGTATCCAGAGCGCCGTTTCAAGCCGTCACTTGGACGAAAATAAGAATGTTCCGTTCTTCGGAGTGTATCTCGATGACTTTACGGAGTATCTGATTCCGAGTTTTGTCAGTCTCTTGAATAAATCAAGGAGTGCGAATGTAGGTGTAACTTTTGCTCATCAGGCCCAGGGAGATCTTGGCGCTTTGGGTGAGGAAGTCAAAAACACTATCCAGACAAACTCAAACGTCAAAGTCTTTATGAGAACAAACGAGCCGGAGACGGCAGAATACTTTTCTCGCCTAATTGGAACCAAGCAAGGTTTGAAGAAAACGGAAAGACAGAAGAAAGGTCTTTGGGGGCAGGAGCGAACGGGTGATGAGTCGGTACGCGATGTTGAAGAGTTTGTCTATCACCCGAACCTTTTTAAACGCGAACTTGGAACGGGCGATGCGGTTGTTGTGGTTCCTTTCGCCGATGGAAATTTGGCAACTCAACTCAAGTTCGAAATGCAACCTGACCTGAAGCCAATCAAGCTTCCTCAAATTGCTAAATCACCATCGTCTTATGTGGAGATAAAATCATCAAATAATCAGAACCATATTAGAGGTTCTACAGAAAGGGGGGCTGCATGAGATATTTCTTATTATTATTTGTGTTGGTGCTGTCAAGCTGTGCCACCAAACCAGTTTGTTTAAATAGCAACGAAGGGTTCAGATCAGTTCTTGATCCAGAACGAAACTGCTCTGTCAGGATTAGGCAGGTCATTGTCGGAAGTGACTTGGATTTGCCGAAGTCATTGTCGTTTAGGTCATCCGAAACTCAATGGACCTATCGTTGGGTGGAAAGTGATTTTAAAGATGGAGCTTTAGAATTGGGTCATTTTGTTTTAGTTCCTGTTGGAAAAGGAACTTCTAACTAATGGATAATCGGGAAGTGCAGAATGCCAGTCTTCGCCTGGCTAAGAAATTTGGTTTTGTCCCGAGATCAGTTGTTTGGGATTTCATTTCCCCAGTAGGTCGCACGGCAAGATATAAGCATTGGCGTCTTCTTCAAAGCTCACCACTTTTTAGCCCATACATCCTTGGAAGTGGCTTTCCCGAATACTTGATTCTAAGCAAAGTGGGAAGAAAGTATGTCGGCGAGGAGGCGGTCACAGAGGTTCCGACGGTCTACTTAGCTCATGATGAAATCGTCATGCGTTTCTATTTGCATCTTCAAAAGATGGAAATCATGGAACAAGCTTGGTCTGAAAATGAACTCAAGATGGATCGAGTGCTGGCAATTAAGGGACTTGGCGATGGAGTTATTGGAAAGCTTCCGGATCTGCTGTTTGACTTAAAAATGGAAAAATCCTTCCTCCGATGCGCTCTGGAAGTTGAGAGAACAAGGAAGTCACTGGGCCGCTATCAGACCATGAGGCGCTCATATCAGAGAGCGGCTCATGTGGACTTGATTATCTTTGGTATCGCCGACGAAAAGATTGAGGCGGTTATAAGAAAGGAAATTTCTGAAGCGGGGCTTAATGCTTTCGGCAAGGAGGTTGGATTTTTTGATCTTGAAGATTTTGAAGAGCATAAATTTCGAGCGACATTAAGAATTGCAGGTAAGGAATTGTCTTTAGAGAACTTTTTCATATCTCTAACAAAGACAATTCCAGAAAGCGCGGATTCAGCGCGACACGGAGTTCGTGCGGAGTCGGAAGATGGAAGAGAGGCTGCATGATCCTAAATGCGGGAAATGATAAAACAAAGCTCAGGGGCCACCCACCACCATCCCCCTCCTGCGGTTCGTGACCACTCCCTCCCTACGAGAGAAAGTGGTCACGAAACGGGGGATGGTGGTGGGTGGAAGTAGATGGGTGGTGTGGTAGAGGGGATAGTAAATTAGGGGAGATTCAAAACAATAGAACAAGAAATAAGAAGAGGCAGGTCGAAGGCAATGAGGGGTAGAAAGAGAGATCTAGGTCGGCGAGGTAGTAGGGAATTGAAGGTAATAAATGGAACGACCTGCTTCTTCTTATTTCTGATCAAATGAATGAAGGATGTCGCGAGTACGCACCATCCAGCGAGGTTAAGAATCGCGCGGCGATTCTTTCAATTTTTTTCTAACGTATTTAACTGAGGAGGTATTTGATGATTAACAAAGAGGAGGTGGTCGCAAAGATCACGGTAACTAAGGAAGCAGAAGAGGCAGTTAGCCAGATTGTCATCAAGGTTAATGAAGGCTTTGAGGCGGGGCGCGTAAATAGACAGGATGTGGCAAGTTGGATTATAAGTCGTTTTATCGAATCCTTCTCTGACGTGGAAATTCAACAACTTAGATCGGCCTTTTTTAATGAAATTGCTCTGTTAGAGGCTATTCTTAAGAAGGCAAAGCAAAGCGGCAATATTCCTGCGGAGCTGAAAGCGGCTCTTATAGGACAAATGAATATGGCCTCAGCCCCTAGTAGAAAGAGCAAGAGATATTTGACAAGAGAGTCCATCAATGATGGACTAATGAAAGATGAGGAAGCAGCGTGAGCCCGACACAGTTCAAGGCAATCAGAGAAAGACTTGGGCTATCCCAAGAAGAATTGGCCCGAGTGCTGTGTCTCTCTGGGAAAAAAGTTGTGAGCAACATTGAAACCGGGGTGAGAAATCCTGGCCGACTTGTTGTAGTGATAATGCAAATTCTTGACGAGCTTTCCTCAAAGAAGGCGAAGGAACTCATGGGACTTTTGCAGGAATACAATCAAAAATTAGGTGATCGTGAGAATAACAATTGATGAAAAGAGGACGTAAATCGAATCCTCTCTTCTCAGTTCCAGAAGGAATTACAGTCATCTTACATCCTGTACCAGAGCCTACCGCTGAATTCCAAAAGCGCACCAAAGAAGTGCAAGAGATGCTTGCAAAAATAATACTCTTGTCGAAAAAAAGAGGTCGGCCTTCAACGAAGGAGGATGAATATGAAAAAGTCGCTTAAGATCGGAGCCTACATCCGGGTTTCCACAGATCGTCAGGTTCAAGTCTTTGAGGGGTCTCTTGATACGCAAAAGTATCGCATGCAGGAGTTCGTTAAGAATCGCAATAGAGAAAATAAATCCTGGGGCGAGATTGTTGAGTTCTATGTAGATGAAGGGCTTTCTGCGGGTACGGATAAGCGCCCTCAATATCAAAAGATGATGGCCGACGTTCGTTCAGGGAAAATAAATTTGATACTAGTTGCAGACATTTCGCGTCTTTCAAGAAGTGTGCATGACTTCAGTATTCTTTTGAAAGAATTGGAAAAGAACAACGCCAGCTATCTTTCAATGAAAGAGCAATTTGACACGACAACTCCAGCAGGGCGGTTGATGATAAATATGGTTGTCAATATGGCGCAGTTCGAAAGGGAGCAAACTTCCGAACGTGTATCGATTAACTGCAACTCTAGGGCACTTCGCGGATTCGTTAATGGTGCGCGAGCGGTCCTTGGCTTTACGCGAGATGAAGAAAAGTCAGGGGTTCTTTTGATCAATGAAGAGGATGCCAAAAAGGTGCGAACAATCTTTAAAATATTCCTTGAGCAGGGAAGTATTGGGAAAACTCTTCCAGTTATCGAAGCATTGAATATTCGTCCGAAAGGAATTGAGAGCGAAGAAAACTATGCTTCGGAACCTCGTAAATGGAATTACTCGGCAATTAGGGATTTGCTTATGAACCCCGCCTATGTGGGCCTTAAAGAAGTAAATAAAAAGAATAAAGAAATGGACCCTGAGCATCTCAAGCCTTGGCAACAATATCAGGTAGTAAAAGCATCGTGGCCTGCAATTATTGATGAAGAGCAATTTGAGGCCGTTCAAAAGTCTCTTGAGGAGAATGCGAAGACAGAGCGACGAAGAATTGAGAAGGCGGAGCGACGAATTTTCTTGTTGTCAGGAATTTTACGTTGCGGGGAATGTGGTCGTCCTTTGAATGGCCAATCGTCGCATGGAGAAAAAGATGTGCATAGATACTATGCCCACTCTTATAAAAGAGGCGATTCAACCAAATGCTCTGTGAAAAGAATCAGGGCTGATGATGTTGAGGAAGTTGTGGTGAATTATTTGAGTGAAGTTATTTGTCGCTCAGGATACTTCGATCAGATTGAGGATAGATTGAAGCAGTCTTTAGAAGGCACCCCTTCCCAGATAAAGAATGAGATCACTAAGGTCAAAAAAATCTTAGCAGATACTGAGGCGGAAATTGCATCGACCTTTAAATTACAAATGCAAATGAGTGGTGGAACCGAGTCAGCGGCCTTGGCGGCTGAGCACCTAGAGAAATTGGGAAAGCAAAAGAAAAGTTTGATGGCATTTTTAGAAAATCTGAAGCTTCAGGAGGAAAATATTGTTGAAGCCGGAGAAGTAGTAAAAGTCATTGAAGAGAAAGTCTTGGAGTTCAGAAAGGGCTTCCCGAAGGCAACGCCAGTTCTGAAAAGAAGACTTGTGAGAAAGGTCTTAAAGAAGTTGGTGCTCACTCCGAAGGGCTTGGAGACATTCTTCTGCGTGGATGAGAACGATGTTGAGAAGGCGGCTGGGCGACATGTCCCTGGGGCCTCAGCTAAAATATTGAGATTTGAAAGAAAAAAGGAATCGGAAAGTCAGATTTTGGGCGCGACAGAGCCTCCAGCGTTGCCCCTGCGGGCTGCCGGATCTGATTTGATTCCGTCGTTTGAATTTTTGCTTAATGATGGAAATGGATGCCCTTCTAGCCCATCTCGCAGGAAATCGAGCCCCCACGATATCATTGAGTTTTTTGAAGTTTCCCAAGAGCGTATTTACGAGATTTCGGCCCCTCTCTATAAAGAAGGCCTGTCCCTAACTGAAATTGCCGAACAAACCGGGCTAAAAAGAACTGCTATTTGGAAGGCTTTAAAGGCTCATCAAAAGGAATTACATCCAAAAAAGACTGTTCATTACGAGAGATGGAGAAAAGGCCACAAACGGACGGGAGCTAGACCTCCCTACGGGTTTTGTTTGCTTCAAGGTGAGGTCGCTAGGGAACCCAAAGAGTATCCGACGCTCCTGATCATTTATAAGCTATGGGCCCAAGGCGATTCGATCATGTCCATCCTTGGGGCATTGACAAGTAAGGGCATGAAATCACGCACGGGCAAGGACTGGAGCTACGGTGTCATTAAAGCCATTGTTCGGCGTATAGACTCGGGTGCCATTGTTCACCATTCGGGAAGACTCATGTTGTCAGAAAGCTTTCTCAGCGGAATGTGTCTTCAACCAAAAAGTAAATCAAAACAGAAAAAGAGGTAGTCATGAATCTCACGAACTTAATCCTATGGAGTACCGGCATCATCACCGCGTTGGCAGGAGTCCACAACATCGACTTCATTCATAGAACCATACTGAAAGCTCAGGCGCAGCTCATCTATGAATCACGAACTGAAACTTGGGGCTCGCCGAAGTTCTTGTTTCAAGAACCCAAGGGCAAGAAAAGTTCTTCCAAAGTAACTCAAGAAAGAAACTGATTTCAGATAACAAGTCCTCCGTCTGATTTTGACGATCCAAGAGCAAGGCTCGTTAATTCCCACCTCAGCATCAGACCCCGCCAAGGCTTGGCCTTGTCATGGTCTGCGCCGCTTCGCTCGGTCGGCGGGACGAGCCATGCTCTTTCCTCTCTTGTTGCCCCCTCGCCCCCCTCATCTTCTGCGAAGGGGAGCCTCGATCAAGGGGCATCAAGCAAAACGGAGGAACTTATGAAATCAGAAATCCAACAACGTCTTGAGCAACTTGCAATTCAAAGAACAAATGCCTTTTGTTATTCTTGCTATAAAACCGTAACTGCCTTGCACTGTCCCTCTTGTGGTTCCGATGACTTCATGAGGGAAATTCCTGAAGTTGGAGTGGAATATGGCACTGACTGGGTAATCCGTCAGATCTTGACTGAGGAGCTTGAACCGGTGGACGTGGACGCTGCCTTTGAGGAGATGGTTCGCGAAGTGTATCCAGAAGAAGTGACTGTCGGTTGGATGACGTTGGATACAGTTTCTGTAATGAAGGAAATGGACCCAACCTCGTGGCGTATTGCTGTTCAAGAATGGATAGAGAATGAGGAACAGGAGGGAAACATTATGGTTTTCGATGGTGGGAATAACTATTATAGGGTTTCTGATCTTGAACAACTGTTGCGCGAAGAAGGGCTATGAGTAGCCCTGTTTCGCCTTGATATAGTTCTGAAATTGAGACAAACGAACGTACCATTTTGTGCTCACTGAAATTGATATAAAGTTTTAGCCGAAGGTGTCGATATAATCTAAAATGTATTTACATATTTAAGCGGAAGGCTCTTATGAATCTTAGTGCACAAGTTACATTGGATTTGCCGAATATAGATGATGAATCAAGAAGAAAATTTTACGAGAAGCTACAGCAAGAGAAGTGGCGGAAGATCGGAGATATAACCACCACTTGGAAAATTACCTTTGTCGCTGAATTTACCCCGCAAACTGCATTGGAGGCACTAAAGACTGATTTAGCCAATGCAGCGAAAATTGCCAAGGCATCCTACACCGCCTCAATAGCCATTGGCTTCGAGCCCATCAAAGTTTCTGGATAGTTTAAGAAGTTGCTGAATATTGTATGTTTAGGAGGGGGTGAAGGTGTCCGGACAAATAAGTTTTAAACGTGAGCTTTCTACAGGACAGCGAGCGGTGAGGGAAATAGCACAGTCGCTCCAAGGAAGGGGCAGATTGCGTCCTGACCGGGAATCAGTTGCCATAGCTCTTAAGCAGCTTTGTATCCAGGATTTGAGGATTCAGAATGACATGCTATTGAATCAAGAACTACAAGCGAAGAGATATTCACCATATTTGTTTGATTATCTAACCTATCACTCTCGGTATTCTGAATTCTTTGGAAGAACTTTAACCATCGAAAAGCCATTTAATTTTATTTATAGCCGAGATGATTTCGTTAAAATGGATGGTCTGGTTCTTGACAGTAGGCTTTTTCATGGGGGAATAAAACACAAGAGCACCTTCGCTTGCATTCTTGCTTTGGTAAATGGCGAGATATTAGACAGCGACTCTTGGGGGTTAATGTATTTTGTAAATGAAGGCATTCTTTCTGTTGCTGGCGGTGGTAATCATAGAACTTTAGCTCAGTTGATGTTTGGTAATTATGATTTTACTCCAAATCAAAAAATAATTTGTGAGTCTCATGACCTTCCAGTACCTGCAAAGTACTTAAATGAAGTCCTTCTTGAGTTTGATAAGATGACTCTTTCCCGTAGGGTCCGATTGAGTATGAAGAGGGGATCTAAAGACATAGAGATATTGGTTAATTTTATGGAGGAGTCGGAGGAGGAGTTTAGAGAGTTGTGTGCGAGCTATATAGCAATAGAGTCGCGATCAAGGGAGCATCTACTATCTCCACTGACTTTTGAGGAGATCTTTGAGCATCTGGCATATTATCGGGAATGGAAAAAAATGGGTTTTATCCAAAGGTTTCATAGAAGATTCATCCAATCAGCGGAGATGAAGCCATTTGAACTTTTCCTATCAAGAGAGCTTTAGAAAGTTGTAGATAATTTGAAGAGGTAGAAGTTATGAGAGATGTTGCGATCCCGTCATCTGGTATTCATCCCTTATCCTTAAAGAGTTTGAAAATTGAGGTTCTCAATATTTCGGATACTGTAATATCAAGCGCCACCGGCTTTATTGTTGTGAAAGATGGAATTAAGTATTTGGTCTCAAATTATCATGTCTTTTCGGGGAGAAACTGGTTTGAGGAAAAATGTCCATTGGGGGACTCGAAGACTCCATGTAAAGTGAGAATCTATATACACACCTCTGAAGCTCCCGAGGATCAGAAAAATATGGGTTTTGAGCCATCGACGATTGAGCACGTTGAAGATTTATACGCGAGTGGGACAGAAAGATTTAAATATCTTACTGAGGAGGTTGAGGGAAGTGTTGAAATTGTTGATGTTGCCTGTTTGCCTCTAACAAACCCAACTGACTTTGCAGCAATCAGTATTTTAGATATGAATTTGTTATCCCGGACGCATAACGATGTTTTATGCTGTGATGCAGTTAAAATATGTGGATTTCCATTTGGAATTGCGATCTCGGACGTTTTTCCGATTTGGAAAATGGGCATAATTTCTTCAGAACCAAGTATGGGATGGCGAGGATTAAGTTGCTTTGTTATTGATGCAAGGACAACCAGCGGGATGTCAGGTTCACCTGTCTATCACGTTATCTCCAGAGCATATCAGGCCAGTAGTTCAATGAAAATATTGGGTGGCCCTGTCGTAGATAATTTTGTGGGAATATACTCTGGCAGAATTCAACTTCCGAAGGAAATAAAACAGAAGTTGTCGGTATCGGATCAAAATATTATTGGTGATAGTAGTGTCGGCTTAGGGCTTGTGTGGAGTCGCGAATATATTTATAAAATCTTAGATTTTTTCAATTACAAATAAGTCGTATCGCTTTTAACAAGTCTAGGTGCCCCTATGGAAATTCTTTCTCATATCTTGCTAAAATTCTTGAATGACTTGAGTCTGAACACGCTCGTAACATAATCTAACTAAGGATGCCCCCAAAAAACCGCTTCATCTCCTCACCATATTAAACTTTCGTCGAAGGTCCTTTTGCACTTTCTGCAAGGTGGTGAACAGCATGGCCTCAAAAAGCTCTTCTGCGGAAGTTCTGTAAAGATCAGCGATTTTCTTTAGCATTTGAACTGGTGGGGAGGAAACGCCCCGTTCCCAATTTGACACGAACTGAGCGGTGGTATAGCCAAGCCTCGTGGCAACCTCCCGTTGGGATAAGTTGGCGGCAATTCGTTTTTCTTTTAAAAGTTCAGCCAAGGAGGAGCTTTTCATTCATCTTGCCTTTCCGTTGGTTTCAGACTTCGAAGGATCATACACAATCAATAATTTATTGCAACCCCATTAAGTTCGCAACTGCGAATCCGCAAAGCCGAACTAATTGCTAGGCTCTTGATATGAAAGAAAAACGACAAGACCCCTTAGGGACGTTGCGAGTACAAATTCAAGAACTCATTCTGGAATCATATCCCACGGTGGAGCAATTCTGCTGGGATAAAGACGTTCCCAAATCCACTGTTTCCAATTTCTTAAATGCGGACCGAGATCCGCGTTTTTCCACGATTGAAAATTTGGCGCAAGCCTTAGGTAAAAAGATCGTTATTCGTCTTGAGTAGGATCTGGGGATGCAATCCTTAAAGTTAGAGGGCCTCATTTCCTACGGGGCAATCTTTGTACCATCTTGCGCGGCCTAAAAAATCTACAAAACAAAGGGCCTTTCCCTCGTAATAATGTCAAAAATATGGCAGAAACGGAGAACTCTCGTCAGAGGGCAACTAGGGGGATATTTTGGAAATCAAAAAGATCATTTCCATTTCGTTGATTATTGCGGGAACATCTTCCGTTCAAGCGCAAGAATTACTATTGCACCGATACGTTTTAACGCCCAGTCAAGTGATTGACGGCATTACTTATGAGCGAGTTCGGGAAATCCTGGGCAAAGAAAGGTTCATTCAATATGGCGAGCCCATTGTGGTTCAAATCAACAAAGAAGAGAACACCGTGGATCTTTCTGATTTTGACGGTTGGACTGTGCGTGTACCTCTTGAGCTCGCGACTACCCAACCCAATAAAGTTGATGCAACCAATTAGTATGCGTAGCCATATCGACGTTTTTATCGCAAGCAGTAATGGTGTTCCTTCCTTCAATCCATTGGATTCGGATGGAACAAGTAATGCGATTCACGTTGAACAGCTAGTGGGGACGCTGGTTCGTATGCACCCATCAGGTCGCTACGAAGGATACCTTGCCGGGTCATGGACCAACAGTTCTGATTTCAAGGAATGGACTTTCCAGATCAAACCGAATCTGACTTGTGAAGATGGAACTTCCATTACCGGAGAGAGTTTTGCGAAAAGTCTGCATCAAGTTATTCGCCTTTTTAAGAAACACTCTGAAATGCCGCTCATTGATCGTCTGCAGGGGTATGAAGACTTTGAAAAAGCGGGAAATATCTTTGGCATTCAGGGGAAAGGGCAAACTCTTAGCTTGAGATTTGCAAAACCCGTAGAAGCCGGTCTTTTAGAGTATCTTGCTTTGCCGTTTTTGGGTTTCTATTGCGAAAATAACTTTAGTCCGGATGGATCTTGGAAGGATAATTCCAAAATTATCTCTTCGGCGGCGTATCGCGTGGATAATTGGAAGGGTGAGGGGCCCGTGCCAATGAAGCTTCGACGTGATTGGATTAAAATGGCAAACAATCCGCCCGAAAGTTTGATGGTTTATACGCAATCCGCCGAGACAATTAAGCCCGCGCCAGAGCGCACATTTATATTCTCTTACCTTTTGGAAGAAGAAAATATTCCAACAAAATATCAAGTCGTAAAAATGCTGCCGACCATTTTTAATGGCATTATGATTTCTCCAGAGCATAATGAGTGGCTTAAGGATGTAAGCAATCGACGCCTTTTAAGAGACGCTATTAAAGAGGCGCAAAAGAATGTGCCGCTAACGATTGCAAGCGCAACGCCCGTTGACAGCTTTTATCCGCACATGAGCGAGGCGGTGCTTGTAACCGCTAAAAAAAGAGAACGTCACTTTCCATTGAAGAAGCCTTTGTTGGTTGTTGCCTCTAGCAAGCCGACTCCTCAGGCGGCGTATCAATTAGCCGTTTTAAAAAGTGCTTTAGAGGACTTGGCCATTCCCTATGAGATTAAAGTCAGGGACTCTGGGCAAAAAGACATGATGAAGACATATCGCGACCCTAAGAATTACGATCTTCAGCCGGTGGGTGTGAATATTGGCGGCGGCATAGAAAACCAGCTTATTAAATTCATGTTTTGCTCCAACCTTGGAGTAGCATTCTCAGACCCGAGCAAGCGCATTTGCGCCTTGGTCGATGAGTACGAAAAGCGTTTTGGTGATGTTGTACCCCAGGAAGCCATGCGCGAATATATCAAGAAATTCGACACCTATGTCTGGGAAGATGCTGCTGTGGTCCCGGTAATTAAAACGGGTCACGCTTGGCTTCTGTCGCCGGATCTTCCTGTGGGACATATTAGTCCTACGATGGACACTCCTTATTTTGATTTATTTGAGTTGAAATGAAGATTGAGCAATTCCTAAAGCGCATTCCAGACTTCAAAGAGATTCAAGAATCACCTCTCGTTCTTGAGGGACGGGATGTTGCATTTCAGACCAGCGTGATCTTGAAAAATGGCTATTGCCAGGGTACAGGATTCGCTCAAGATGCAAAGCTCGCAAGGCAGATTGCACTTTCGGAAGCTCTGGAAAGACAGATTGTTTTTGATTTGGCCCAGTCCTCGCAAAAAGCCGAGTTCCTTTTAGATGAATATCCCTCGACCTGTGGATTCGCGGTTGGTTACGACGCTGAAAGTACAAAGCATCGAGCGGTTGCCGAAGCTGTTGAACGATGGGTCCGATCAAAGTGGATAGATGATCGGTATTTTCTTTTGGAATTCCCCTTAAAAAGTCAGGAAATAAACTCACTGGAGGGATGGTTCGCAAAACATTTTACTGAGGTAAGATGTTTTGTTAGTTCTAACCAGATTGTCGTCGAGGGAGTTCCACATAGTGCGAACTCTTTGATTGTCGTAGGCCTAACTCGCAACGGAGCGTTTGTGGGCTCTAAAACAGTTTTAGATGGCAAGGTGCCATTAGTGTCAGCGTTGGTTGAACTCTACAGACATTTGCGCCTTTCTGAAGAAGACAATCAAACCTATCGTGAGCTAGAGGTTATTAAACATTTTGCCAATAACAAATCGCTGGCCTTAGAGCAGATTCTAAGGGCGACGCGGCGACCAATGCCAGAGCCCCAACTGCGTTTTTTAAAAGAGGTCCCCACGGGAGTGGAGGGGGTTTTCTGCTACCGTGCTCTTTGTGAGAATTTCCGAGGATGGCACGGGAATGATGTCAGACGTTTTGTCTATTGAATGTCTATGAATACCCGTCGAATCTTTTTTTATCTTATGCCTGTCACCCTTGTTCTTGGAATTATCCAAGGGGTTTTCTATTTCTTACAAACAACGCAGGCCCAGACCTCGGCGCAAGCAATTCAAGCACTTTTACGTCAGGAACTTTCCAGCAGTAATACCTTTTTGATTTCTCGAACGCTCAGTGATCTTCGAGAATCGGGTCTTATTAAATGCGTGAAGCTTGTCGAACTCAAGACAGGACAAGTTCATTTGGATTTAAGATTTAAAGATAAATGTGGTGGGGCCTTTTGGTTATTGGAGGGAAAGGTCGTTAACGCCGATTTTAAAAGTCTTAATGGAGCACAGTGGAGAGTTGATTTTGAATCTGTGAATGGCCGTTTTTTTGAAATAAGTCTGTGGCTTGCTAGAATCCTATTTTCAGGACTTATGCTTGCGGGTGTAGCTCTGTTCTATCGTCGCGAAGATAAGTATAAAAAAGAAGAGTTGAAGAAGGAAAAACTCAAGGAGCTGGCAGCGCAGGCGGCGCACGACGTGGCAAGTCCCTTGACGCTTCTTAATGCTTTGGTAGGTTCTGATATTATTTCCACTGAGGCCAAACAAATTGTGGGATTGATTGGGGAAAGAGTCCAGGGAATCGTTGGGAATTTAAAGAACCAAACAGTGCAGATTGAGGGGGATGAACGGCAGTCCTTTCTCAGTGTCGATCTGATAGCGTGCTTAGAAATCGCATTGCGTGAGGCGAAATCCCGATATGCGAATATAGAATGGAATCCTCCTGGCATTCCGGTCATGGTGAAGGCGGATCGAGACGATCTGATAAGAGTCATTTCAAATATTTTGAACAATGCGATTGAAGCCTCATGGAAGTCACAAAAAACAATATCTTTAGGTATCAGTGACTATGATTGTGTGACTTTGTCAGTCCAGGATGGGGGCGTGGGCATAGCCGCGGATGTTTTGCATCGTTTGGGGGAAAAGGGAGTCACTCACGGAAAGCAAAGTGGTAAAGGACTTGGGTTGTATCATGCCAAATCCTGTCTGTCGCAATGGGGTGGAACCTTATCCATTGATAGCCGTCAAGGTGATGGGACGACCATCACTTTGGTTTTCTTGAAATAGCGTCTATCGTGATGGGACCACACCGAAATAAATCTAAGAAACATCTTACTCGCCTTGATGTCATCATTATTAAAGCTCATAGACTTGAAACCAAGAAAGAGATTTTGGCACGGGCAAAAGAGCTAGCGAAGAAGATGGGCTCGGCGCACGGTTGGACTCAACTTCAAGTGGAAGAATCAACGATTCCCGCAATCCGCGAAGGGCAAAGAATTTGCTATTTTTTTGATGTGTGGGGCGTGGTCTAATTCTGTCAAAAGCCATTAACTATGACAGAGGATGGCCCTTCTTTAAGAAGTCGATCGAACTCAGACCTATCGATTAAAATGTGCATTTCTGAGTTGATCCAGTTTAGGCACTCAAAGATAGATTCAAATTTGTCGTTGAGGTTTTTGTCCTTAAATATTGGTTCATGATGTGCCACTCGATTTCTCAAAATTTTTATAGCCTCAAATTGGCGATAGATATCTTGAACTTGTTGAGAGCGCAGTTTTGTGTAATCAATTTTATAATTCGGAAAGACTTTTTCTAGGATCGAGTTATTGATTTTTGCAAATCGAGGTTGGAGAAATTGCAGCCATTTTCCAAATGAAAGATTGGCGATGACTTTAGGATTTTTTGGGGGATGCCCCGCATCCTTGATGGCTTCATCGATGGATTTAATTAGGTCGGCATTTTTATTGCTGGTTGGATCAATTTCCTTCTTATTCATAGGCCAATCAGAACAGTTAAGTTTGGCATTCCATGCTTGAGAAATTGAGTTCCGGAGAGCGACCTCCAAAACTGAGATCGCCTTAAACACCTCAGCCGAAAGCAATACATTGTACTTATAGGCTTGAATGGTCTCCTTTTGACCCAAAGTCTGGTGATTGCTGTAAGTATTTAATCTTTCTTGGGAAAGTCCATTTATTAGCAATTGATAATTTACAGTCATAAAAGCCCTTGATTTTTCTGCGAAATGGCCGATAATACGTTCATACACCTTGGTTGCTCACCTACTTTACTGTAGAAGCCCGAGGTTTTTTTTTGCCTGAATTAGTCCGCTGAAAGTCTTTTTAGTCCACGTTGTTTTTACCATATCAGCCTCGAACCTACCTATGGCACTTAACCTTCATAGTCCAATAGTTTGTAGGCCGTCCGGTTCCATAGGTGCCTGTTTGTATCTTGGTTTCGTCGAGTATTTCGACTGATTTACACTGACCGAGAAACATATCCTCCAAAAGTTTTTGGCGATCTTCTCGTTTGTCGCCGTCGAAGTTGAAGTCGATCACGTTTTTTACTGTTACCTTATAGTCATAAGAGGGACTATCTGACGGCTCGGTACGAAGTGCGTTGCTTGTTTCAAGTTGTCGCAAGAAAAACTGGGGCCCTGCACAGCTAGTGATAAGCGTTGTCAGAAGAATGGTGAAAGCTATATTTCGAATGATTGCCTCATCTACTTTACCGATATATATTTAAGTTAGTTTATAAAAAAAGTTAATGAGGAACAAGGACGAATGTTTATGCAGTATGGAGTGGTGCAAAAACTCATCGCCTTAATTTGTATTCTCGCTTGTGCGAGCTGCACGACAATGTCTAAAACTGCGCGAGTTCCAGAGGCTTGTCATCGAGGCATGGAGTTGTCCTTTGATAAGCCATGGCTCTATTGGCTAGTGGGAGTCACCACGCAGCAAGGATACTGCGCTATATTTCCAGAGTTAAGCTTTGAAACAGGTTTCTATTATTACACCTACAGAGACAAGTTAGATTATGCAGTGTCGGTTGATGGAGGCGTCCCTGACAGTGGGGCCTCGGCAGGAATGTTATATAGTCTTGCGACAATGTACGGTTGCTACGGTGACGCCCGGGATCTCTTCTATCAAAGACTGTCAGAGAAAAAATTAGAGATTTTTGGAGAAAACCTTACTAACCACAGTCGAACCATCATGGTTAATATCGACTCGTTGATCTTGAATGATCCAAACCTCAGAAAATCTTGCTTACGCTATAATGGCTGGTCAAGATTTTGGTAGCAGACGCCTGGCTCAGCCCCCCGGCTATAGAATTTAAAAATAACATCCGTATCTATTCGTTCTGAAAAAGAAATCCATCAAGGTGGACACGCACCTTTCAAAAAAATATTAATGCTATTTGTGTTTAATGCCGTTGAAGCAGAAAACTTTTTAGTCTCGGATCTTGTGGTTCCGGAAAGGAGAGACTTCAATGAGCGACTTAAAGACACCCCTGAGTGTCATCAGAAGAACAAGGCTTGGTGTGAATCCCACTTCGCGTACTTCCGATGTTTCAAGTAAAGAGCAAGTAAGTGAAGATCTGAAGCGAAGGATCGAGGATTTTTTAAAGATGATGGTCGAAGACTCTGCGGATATTAAAATTTCAGTGATTCAAGGTGAGCGTACCACGATATTCTCGATATCTTGTGGACGACACAACATTGCAAAAATATTGGGCCGAAAGGGAAAGACAATTGATGCTATCCGAACTTTGGTTGCGTCGATCACGGGTCGGTATGGTTTTAGGGCCATCGTCGAGGTTCCCTATTTTCCCAATGAATGAGTCTCAGTCTGAGTCAGTCAAATTGAGAAATGCGAGATCGTATGTGTATTTTTAAAGTTGTTTACTTAAATCGCCGAAGAGTTTGACAGAAAGAAAAAGTGGGAGTGCATTGAATGAGCGAAGCAAACTTGCTGACAAAACCGAGTCAAGTGCTTGACAACGCTGAGTTGTTTGGTAACTTATACTCAGCAACTCAGCAACTCAGCAACTCAGCAACTCAGCAACTCAGCAACTCAGCAACTCAGC
>NZ_JBLJBT010000025.1:0-33049 GCF_047637665.1 Bdellovibrio sp.
TCAGCTGGGAGAGCGCAACGCTGGCAGTGTTGAGGTCGTCGGTTCGATCCCGATCAGCTCCACCAATTTCTCTTACAGGGTCCTAAAGGGATCTTATAGAACTTCTTCTTGTTCTTTTGCAGCCATAATCCTCTCAGAATAAATCGAGGGCTTTGTTTTTTGACGAGCTCGGTTTTTTGTTTCTGAAATTGGAGCTAATCTGCGTGCATATGAGGAGTGATTATGGAGCAACCCGCTTTCGACTTCGAACACAAGAAATCCAAAAGAAAAAACGTAAGTGTCCTTGATGCTATTCGCAGTCGACGTTCGATTCGCGCTTATTCCTCTAAGCATGTAGATAATGATTCCGTCGCTCTTTTACTCGATGCCGCTCATTGGGCTCCGAGTGCGATGAATCTTCAACCCTGGTGTTTTGCTGTTGTCCAGAATAAACCTCTTCTTCATCGTATCAGTCAGGAAGCGAAAGAGGTCGTATTGCATTCACCTATGTGGAGCAGTTCTCTTGAAAAGAAGCTCACACCTCTTTCTGATCCCGGTTTTGATATTTTTTACGGAGCAGGCACTTTGATTGTTATTTGCGCCAAGACGGAAGGTTTTGAGCCGACGGGAGACGCCTATTTTGCGGGCCAAAATCTGATGTTGGCGGCCTACAGTCTGGGGCTTGGCACCTGCGTTGTCGGTTTTGCACGAGATGTTTTACGGAACGATCATTTTAGAAAAGAGCTTTCCATCCCCAAAGACTTCACCCCTGTTTTGCCTATTATCGTGGGTTATCCCACCGAGGCGCCTCACGAACCGAAGCGAGAGGTTCCTCCTATTGTTAGTTGGATTCGTTAGGGCATATCTTTTCTGGCGCCAATATCGGTCACCTCTGTCTGACTCATAGACAGGCTGAGTCCTTTTAAAATAGACGTAGGGGCTTTAGAGCGGATTTCGGGGCGGCCTGTTTTTCGCTAAGGTAGGGGCATTCGAGGACTCATTAGAAAAGGTGTTTTTTTATGAAGAAGAATCTTGTACTTATCTTTGCTCTTCTAGTCTTGGGCAGCATTGCGCAGGCGGCCCCCTATTATACGGGAGTTGGTTGTGATGAAGAAGGTTTGCGTTGTACCTTTGGAAGACCTTCCGATCGAGTTGTCAAATGGAGTCGAATGGGAACGGTGCAAGAGCTGGGAGAACGCTGTGAGCACTTTATCCGCGGTATTGATGAGCGCAGAAATGAAATTAGTAAATCCCAGAATCTAGATTTGAAGTATAAGAAGTTTACCTATAGCTGGTCCCAAGAAGTGCAAGCAGATGGGCGAGCAAAAATCATTTGCAGTGTGGAACTGCACTCGGAACTTCCCGAAGTTAAATTAGAAACTAAGAAGTATAAGGACTTCTTCTGGGTTTGTGAAAATGAAGACAGTCCCGGGATCTGCCGCCACTATCTGAAAGAGTGTGAGGCCGCGCGTGAGGAAGCTCTTAAGGGAGAAAACGTCTTAGATGCGACGATCTATCGCGGAGCTTCTCTGCTTCAGGGAAGTATTTGCACCGTAGCGACCGTCAAGGTGAAGTAAATTTCCTATTCCCAAGTTCCAGAGCCTACAACCCATGGGTCCTGAAGATCCTTAGCTTGACAGCGACGGATCCAGGCCTTCTTGGGTGTTGCCTTTTTATCCCCAAATTTCGTCCACTCGTAGTTCACCCACGATCCTTCTGGGGATTTTGTTGCGGCGTTTGAGAACTCGACGAAGATGGCTTTACCTTGAGGGTCTTTTTCATTCGTTAGATTCATGCCATTCATGTTGGGCTTTAATGGATGGATGATCATCTTGGGAGTAAAATCGTTGATCCATACATAGTTAGGTTCTCCACAGCACTCAAAGCGCATGCTATTGATGGTGAGAAGGGCCGTTTTGCCTTTTTCTTCCAGTTGGGCACAAGCCCATTCAACCTTTTCTTTGATAAGTTCATCTGAACAGACGGCGACTTTATTGGCGGACGTGCAGTTTTCCGCGGCCCACGTGGTGACTCCTGAGAGAAAAAGGAATGCAGGAACTAGTCTTAAGATGTGCTTCATGGAGGACTCCTTCATTGGCTTCTCTTGCTTCGGATGAGAGAGGGATTTACTTGAAGCGATTCTTTGAAAATCAGCTTCCGTGAAACATAAGCGTTTGCCTCGAGAGATTTTTGATGGGAGCCCATTTGAATGGTTCACTAAGGGGCCTCCTCCTTTGGGACAGGTCTTCAGAAAGACTGCGACCTTTCTGAGAAAATTCGATAAATTAACAGAACCTTAACTGTTTTAGCACACAAGGATTGCCTGCATGAGAAGTTGGAGTATCTCCAGTCGCTTTATTTTGTCCATCATGATCTTTTCGTTGCCCCTGTTAGCGATGATTTACTACCTCTATCAGGCTGCCAACGAACAAGTGATGTTTTCTGCTAAGGAAGTGAAGGGCAGTGTTGTCTTAGAACAACTAACCAGCTTTCAATCTAAAGCGACCGCGACGCATTTTCAGAGTGTTGCGAGTAACAAAGATATTGAGGACAAGGATAAAGAATCTCTTTCTAAAGAGTGGAGCGATATTCTTGCGGAACTCCCGCCAGAGAAATTAGATAGCGAAAAGCTTAAAAAATCTCTGGAGGCTTATCTTTCTTCTAGTCTCGAGGAAAAAAAGGTGGGTGGACGCTTCCTCATGTTCAATCAAGACTTGATGTCGGTCAGAGAAAACATTGCGGACAGCTACAATATTGTTTTAGATCCGGATTTGGATTCCTTTTACGTGATGGATCTCTTGATCAACTGGCTTCCGAAGGTGCAGGAAGCTTACATTCAGTTTGGCCAGTTCGTGGGTGGGGCCGACGATGTTATGATCGAATTCCAAAAAAGCCGTCTTCTTGGCAGTCAGGCTCAGTTTGAGGAAGTTGTTAAACGAGTCATTATGAATTTGGACAAAATCAAACAGAACGATTCTGTCTATTATGGCGAGTTGGATTCTTATCAGAAGAACTATCAATCTTATCAAGACAATATTCGAGAGCAGTTGCGCGAAGTCTATTCTTTGGTAATCAATGCGGATCGGACTTTGACGAATAAGGCACAGTCCTATCAAAAGCTTTCCGACCTTTCAAAGAAGAACGCCGAACTTATTCTGAGTCTGGACCATGACTTTGATGGATTTTTACAAAGCCGAATGAAAGAGCTGAGATCAGCCCGTAACAGCAAACTTTATATGTCAGTGTTTGCGATGATTGTGGCAATTTTATTTAGTGCTTATTTGGGCTACACCATTAGTAGAACAATTCGAACTTTCTATATCGCGGTTCAGAACTTAAGAACGGATGCAGGCATTGCTCTTGAAGTCGGTCAAAATCTTATTCATTCAGCTTCTAAGGTTTCAGAGTCCTCTTCAACTCAAGCGGCAGCTATTGAGGAAACCAGTGCGTCTTTGGAAGAGTTAAGCAGTATGGTTTCGATCAATGCACAAAATTCTTTGAAAGCCCGAGAACTGGCTAATGAAGCAAAAAATCATGCTTCTCAGGGCAGTTTGGAGATGCAGAATCTGATTGTATCGATGAATGAAATCTCGGAAAGCTCAAAGCAAATTGAAGAGATCATGAAGATCATTGATGATATTGCATTCCAAACGAATCTTTTGGCTTTGAACGCTTCCGTGGAGGCCGCTCGTGCGGGCGAACACGGGAAAGGATTTGCTGTCGTCGCCGATGCGGTGAGGGCTTTGGCGCAGAAGAGTGCGGACTCTGCCAAAGAAATCGGTACTTTGATTACAGACAGTCTGCATAAGATCGAAAATGGTAAAAAGAGCGCCGATCGCAGTGGGGCTTCAATGAAGTCGATCTTGAGCTCCATTGAGAACGTGAACTCTTTAAATGGGGAAATTGCCAGCGCCAGCCAAGAGCAAACGACCGGCATTCACCAGATTTCTAAAGCGGTGAGCGAGTTGGAGCGCGCAACAATTGAAAACTCGGGAGTCGCTCAACAGTCCTCTGAGTATTCCGCCAAATCCCTGGGGCAAGCGGAAGGCCTTATGCGAATCGTGGATGTTCTTGAGGCCGAACTTTTGGGGACCGCGAAGCAACACGAAGTTCAGGAAAAAACGGATCTCAATTTCCAAGAAGCCATTCAAGCCCACCTTAAGTGGCGTGGACGTTTGAAAAACTACGTCGATGGCGTCAGTTCTGAAAAGCTCAATAGCGAGGTTGTCTGCCAAGACAATCAGTGCGCCGTAGGAAAGTGGATTTATGGAAGCGGTCAGAAGCACAATCATATCCCTACGTTTGCCACTTTGAAAAAGGAACATGCCTTGTTTCATAAGGCGGCCGGCGAGGTTGTGAAAGCGGTTGAAGGTGGAGACGTTCCGGGAGCCAAAAGCTTGCTGAGTGAGAATGGCGAGTTTGAACAAAGAACGAAAACCACCGTGGCCGCCCTTCAGGAGCTCAGCGAACACATGTGATAGCGTAAAGACTATTGTCCCAAATTGAGACATGGAATAGAATCTGCACTACCTGTGAAGCAATAAGGTAGAGGTGAACATGAAAAAGTGGATTCTATTTCCCCTTCTTTGGGCGCAAGTGACTTGGGCTGGAAATTCAACGATTGAAATTTCACAGCGTTGTGCCCCCCTTTCTTCAGAAGAAAAGCCTCTTTATTCCGGTGAGTTTCGCTGGGGTTATGACCTTCCCACCATGCTTCAAAAATTTGTCGAGATCTATCAATCGCCAAAGCGTTTGCCCCGCCGTGCTTATTGGGACTCCCAGAAGCAAGCTTTGAAATTGCCCTACGATGGGTTTCGTGGGGGCGATATTGAAATTTCCGAAAGCTTTGTGAAAACCATCGTTCGTCACGTTGAAAGAGCTTTTGAGTTGAAATATGTCGATGCGGTTTTCTTTCCGGATATGGGCCATTCTCATTTGTTGATTCCACAGCAGCTCATGAAAGATAAATACGACAAGTATCCAGTCAATAACATGTCTGGAATGTATCGGGAGATGTTTGGCGATGGAGCTGTCGAAATCTTGTATCATACGGCCGAACAACTTCAGGCTTTGGATGAAAATGGAGACGTGTTAAACGATGACCACATTCGTTGGCGACATCATACCAGAAATATCGTTGGTGGAAATTTTCCAACCACAGATCTGCGCGTCTTACAGAACCCGGCAAGTAAAGCCAATACCGTGAATGAAGTGCCCGGATACTATTGGTGGGGCGCTGGATTTAACTTGAGTGCGCAAAAAAACGGATGTTTTGAATACCGAGCCCAAGGGAAGGTCCTCTATTTCGATCTCAGCATGTATGATTTAGAGCCAGACCCTGATTCATCTTGGGGAACCGACTACTAAAATCCTGTCAGTTTTGGGCGAAGATTCACATACTCTTCCATCGCATTGACAATGTGATAAAGCGAGCTGGCCTTCGCCGAGGAGCCACTAAAAGTATCTTCGGCCGACAGCATGTCATACCAAAGACCCTTCATTGGTGTTTCGAAAAATTTAAACAAAGTCGTTAAAGACTCATCCGCAGCCTTAGCGTAGCGGGCTTGGTCTTCACCTGAAACCTCACACCCCAAACGAACTGCCGCCTTGATTCTTTCACATTGCGGCCAGAATCGAGATGACCGAGTCTTCGGCATGTAGTTGCTCCACATTTCATCAAAGACCACTTTACGCTCTGGTGAGGTCCCGTGTTCTTCAGCCAGAAGGAACAACTGATGTCGTACTGATTTTAAGCTTTGTCCAGTAAGGTCTTCATACAAAGACATCAACCACGCCCATTCATATTGATGGCCAGGCTCATAGATGAAGACTCCATTTTGCAGAAGATGATTCCATTGCTCATCGAAGTATTCTCCCAGGACGTGGGATTGAGGGTTGATGAACTTATTCAAACAGAGTGTGATAAGTTCATGTCCTAAGTCCTTCCATTCTGGATCGGAGTCAATCTGCATCCACGCCACGGCGGATTCGAAAAGATGCATATGGGGGTTGGATTTGTAAGAGACAGTGCCATTGTCATCGACTTCCGTGTAACCGCCTCCCGCTACGCGACGCTCGTTGTGAAGATACTTTAGCAGGGTTTTGGCGCACTCTTTATACTCCGGACGAGGATTTAAAGAGTAAGCTTGCGCCAAACCAAAAAGAGCAAAGGCCTGAGTGTACAGATCGGGAGTTCGACTTTTCGGAGTTCCATCTGGGTGCACGGAATAAATAAAAGCGCCCGAAGAATCAGAAAAGCGTTCCATCATGTAACGCGTTCCTTGTTCGATTGCAGAGGACGCGACGTCTTGAGGGCAGCAGCCCATTTTGGCTCCGGTCAAAAAGGCGTAGATCTGTCGGGCTTGGACCATGGCTCGTCGAGGAACATCCATGGGGCTTCCATCAAAAGAAATGCTTTCTACGAAACCGCCATATTTTAGATCAAGGCCCTTTTCACTCCACAAGGGATAGACCTCATGGGAAAGCCATTTTTTAGATTGATCGATGAGTTGAATCGGTTTTGTGGACATAGGACTCTCGCAGAAAGTGGGATTACTGTTCTCTCTATTGAAACATTGTCTGTGGAGGCGTGTGAGGTCAAGTTTTGACGGAGGCGGTCTATGCTATTTCGCAGGATTGTGACTTTTGTGGAGATCAAGGTACTTCATTGGCCATCCTAACGGGGGCGCATTACTCTGGAAAAAGAAGGTGGGTGCGATGATGAGGGGTATTTATGATCAAAGGCACTGAACTTGAAAAGAGAAGTCGGCAACAAACCCACGAAGCCATGAAAGGGGTTGTGCGAATCTATGGGCGCGGTTTCGGGGAAGGCGAAATTCGCTCTATCTTGGATCCCCGTTTCGTTTTCCCTGAAGAGTGGGTGGCTTCAGGATTTTTTATTCGGATCGAAGGTGAAGAAGGTTATATTCTTACCAACAGTCATGTGGTTCGAAATGCAACTCATCTTGAGATTATGTCGATCTTGACCAGCGAAGAGCTCTTCCAGGTCGAAGTTATCGTGCTTGTTCCTGATCTAGAACCCGATATCGCTCTTTTGAAAATGCCGGAAAAGGAAGTTCGTCGTTATTTAAAGATCGCACATCTTAAAACTCTTCCCGCGTTGAAGGTGTCATTTTCAAAAAGTATTATGCGAGGAGATGAAGTGAAAGCCATTGGTTATCCGATGGGAATGGATGAACCCAATATTTCAGGAGGAGAGATTTCGAACTTTATCTCTGGCTCGGACTATTCGATTGAGCGTCTGGTGACGGACGCCGCGATCAATCCCGGAAATTCCGGGGGGCCTGCCATCACCAGTGGTGGTTGGGTGATCGGCATTAATACCGCGATGATCGTGCCAGCGGAAAATATTGGTTTTATTACTCCGATCTATCTGGTGGACAATGTTTTGCAAGATATTTTGGAAAAAGGAGAAGCGCAGATTCCCCGCTTAGGCGCAACCCTCCAGAAAAATTCGGAGGCCAACGCACGGTATTTGGGAATGAAGGCCATGGAGGGTGTGATTGTCACAGAAGTTTTTAAAGGCAGTCTGGCCGAGAAAATGGGTTTAAAAACGCACGACGTGATTATGGCAATTAATGCTCGTCCCATAGATCGTCACGGATATGTTCTTTTGGAGAAAAGCTATCGCAAAAAAAATATCTACGACATCATTCACGACACCCTTCCTTCTGACTTGATTTCCTTAAGTATTTTTCGTGAAGGAAAGCGTCTGACCTTGAAGTCGAAAGCAACTTCCTGGGCTGCCGGAGAATTCCCTTCAAAACCTATCATCACTCAACGAGGTTATATCTACTTTGCAGGGATCATTATTCAGGAGGTTTGTGAAGAGGTGATCTCGGCCTTGACGGTCTATGTGGCCTTTGAACGGGTTCGCGCTTATCGTGACTACTCGGTTCAGGGGCACAACTTGATCGTGACCCATGTTGGGGGCGGAAGTATCGGGGACGAGGCTGGAGTGGAACTGGGGGATATGATCACGCGAATTAATGGACAAAGGGTGCAAAGTCTGCAAGAGATGCAGCACTGTCTGATCGAAAAAAGAAGGGCGGGAAACCCCTTGGTCACCTTGGATTTTTCTTCGGGAGCCTTTGCTTGTTTTGAAAGAGAAAGTCTTTTCGAGGATGACATGAAGATTCAGTACCCCAGTGAGAAGAAATTCCACTCTTAACTAAAGAATTTTACTTAAAAAGGATCGTGTTCGTTCATTTTGAGCGTCGCTAAAGATTTGTGCCGGAGTTCCGATTTCAATAATTTGCCCCGCATCCATGAAGAACACGCGATCACAAACTTGTTTTGCAAAGCCCATTTCGTGAGTGACGACCACCATGGTTTTTCCGCCATGGGCTAAAGACCTAATCACGTCCAAAACTTCTCCAACCATTTCAGGATCAAGTGCCGACGTCGGTTCATCAAAGAGCAGAAGCTGGGGTTCCATGGCTAAAGCGCGAGCAATGGCGACGCGTTGTTGCTGTCCTCCCGAGAGTTCATGAGGATAGGAGTTCTCTTTTTCTGAAAGTCCGACACGTTTGAGAAGCTCTCGGGCCTTCATTTCAGCTTTTTCCCGAGTCATCTTTTTGACAGAAATAGGAGCCAAGCAGATATTCTCCAATGCGGTCATGTGTGGAAAAAGATTGAAGCGCTGAAAGACCATTCCAACATGAGAGCGTAAAAGATTGAGATCGGTCTCAGGATCGGTCACATTGAATTGATCCACGAGAACCTCACCACCCTGTGTAGTTTCCAAAGCGTTGAGACATCTAAGAAAGGTGCTTTTGCCTGAACCCGAGGGGCCGATGACACACACGACCTCATTGTCCTTAATCTCGCAGTTGATATTCTTAAGAACTTGCTTTTCACCGAAATATTTTTGCAGGTCTTTGACTTGAATCATGAGTTTTTAAACTTTCTTTCAAGAAGGTGAACTCCGTAGGATAGACCTAAAGTGATAATTAGATAGATGAATGAAATAAAAAGATAAGGCTCCCAATAGCGGGAATAGGCTCCAGCGGCGGTGCGAGCCGCATAGGCCAGTTCAGCAAGGCCAATAGCGGACACCAAGGAGGAGTCTTTTAATAAGGTAATCGCCTCATTTCCCAAGGGGGGAAGCATGCGGCGAAATGCTTGAGGAATAATAACTAATTTCATAGTTTGAAAATAGTTAAGACCTAAGGAGCGGGCGGCCTCAAATTGCCCTTTGTCTATGGATTGGATTCCTGCCCGAAAAATCTCGGCGATGTAAGCGGCGGCATTTAAAGAAAGAGCTAACGCCCCAGAAATAAATGCTCCGTATTCCCTTTTCAGATGAAGAGCCCATTGGCCCTGAATCAGCAGGCCTTCATCGGGATGAATGAGGAGCGGAACTAAAGCAAAATGAATCAGAAGAATTTGAACGAATAGCGGCGTGCCACGAAAAAAAGTTATATAAAGCTGACTGGGAATTCTTATAAAAATCGCGACCGGCCACTTCCAAGGACCTCTCTCCACGAACGCAATTTTTCCAATCCCCAAAAACAACCCCAGAAGAGTGCCAAAGAAGACCCCGATGAGCGTCAGTTCAAGAGTTGTTTGAAGGCCTTCTAAGAAAAGGGGCCAGTACTCGACAATGATGTCCGTGCGAAACCAGCTCAACATCAGTTCTTTTTCTCGGCGAAATAGTTTTTATAAAGACGATCATAGGTGCCGTCGGACTTGATGGCTTGAAGCCCCTCGTTGATTTTCTTAAGTAGGTTGTGATTTCCTTTTCTGACGGCAATTCCGTAATGTTCTTTGGCGAAGCTGGCATCGGAAACGGTTTTAAATGTTTTGGGATTATTTTTAAGGAAGTTATCAATAACGCCATTGTCCGCGACAACTGCATCCACGCCCCCATTTGTCAGCTCTTGTAAAGCCAAAGGGGTGCCCTCAAAGCGTTTGATATTTTGACTGGATTTACCCAGAAGACGACTGGCAATTTCATCCCCCGTGGTTCCGGTTTGTACGCCCACCTTGAGTAATTTCAACTCGTCGAACTTTGTCACCTTGGAAGAAACAGGCAAGGCAATCAGTTGCACGGCTTCAAAGTAAGGTTCTGAGAAGTCCATGACTTTTCGTCGTTCGTCGTTAATCGTGATTGCAGAAATCAGGATGTCGCGATCTCCAGACTCGAGTTGGTTGAATAGACCTTCCCAAGGAGTATTGACGATCTTGATTTTAAGTCCGGCTTTTTCTGCGATCGCCTTGATGATATCGATGTCAAAACCTTGGACGGTTTTGTCAGCGGTTTCACTTTCGAAGGGGGCGTAGGCCGCGTCTGTTCCTACGATAAGTTCAGAGGCTGTTGGTTCTTGCTTTTTGGTGCAGGCAAGCAGGGTTAAACAACAGATAATAAGTGTCGTCGCAAACGGCTTCATGGATATCACCTCGTCTAGAGCTGTATAGGGTCACTTGACCATTCCTAAGTCCTTGAGTCAAATGTGATTTATAGGTTGTTCCGGATAGGGTTGTTATGAACTTAATTTTTCGTCTATTGCATATTCTTTTGTTTTCCCGATTTCGTTCAAAGGTTGAGGTGATGTCGGAATGTGCGACGCCGTTTCGAGTTTGGCCCACGGATCTGGATGTGCTGATGCATATGAACAATGGAATCTACTTATCCCTTCAGGATCTTGCCCGCGTGGACTATATGATTCGTGCGGGGGCTGCAAAAAAAATTTCAGAGCGAGGATGGTATCCTGTGGTGGCTTCTGAGATGATTCGCTTTCGTCGCTCTTTAAAGCCGTTTCAGAAGTTTGAACTTCACACCCGCCTGTTGAGTTGGGATGATCGATATCTTTATTTAGAACATAAGTTCACCAGTCGGGGAGACCTCGTCGCTGTCGGCATGATTCGAGCTCGCTTTTTGAGCAAAGCCGGTGGATTGGTGTCGCCCCAAGATCTCTTAAAGGTTTTGGATCTTTCGATGGAACCTCCCCAGTTTCCAGAGCATTTGAAGTCGTGGCTTTCGGCGGATCGAGACCACTCGAAGTCCCTGGGGCTTTAAACTAAAAATCTCTGGACTTTTGTCTTGATCAAAACACAACCCTAAGTCCTGTATCAAGGTAGGGCACTTGCTCCCTTGTCTATTATTTTCCACAATGATTTAGTGGGATTAGAAATTTCAAAATTGAAAAATATCAAGATGTTGGTCCTCGACGTTGATGGCGTTTTAACTGACACGCGGGTGTGGTTTGACGGCAATGAATGGCGTCGATTTTTTTCAATTCGAGATGGTGTTGGCATCAAACGCTTGATTGATGCGGGTTACAAGATCGCTGTTATTACCGGAACAAAGGCAGAAGACATTCGGACCCGCGTGAAAGCCTTGGGAATTCAGTATTTTTATGAAGGTGCGCTCGACAAAGAGCCCTCTTTCTTACGTTTGCAACAGGATTCTGGAATAAAGCCTGATGAGATGGCTTATGTCGGCGACGACATTTTTGATGTTCCTCTTCTTCAGTCTGTTGCCTTTGGAGCCACTGTCCCGGAAGCAGTGGATGAAGTTTTGGAAGTTGCTGAGTATGTCACTCGCAGACCTGGAGGGTGTGGGGCTGTGAGGGAAGTTTGTGATTACATCTATAAATATGGGGCCTTTTCCTCTAGGTAGGTAATGCATGCTAAAAAATGGTTTCAAAGCCGTTATGGTCATTGTTCTCGCCTTGCTTTTGCACAAGGCCGCCTTTGCGGCGGAGGTGGTAGATCTTCCTCCTGAAGAGTTGGCTCAAGAATCCGTTCTGCCGGTCTTTGATAAGCCGGTCAGCGTGAAAAATAGAAATATTCTTACCGACGGACGTTTTGAAGCAGACGTGTTCTATGGTTACGCAATGACCGAGCCGATTGCGAACGTCAGTAAAATGGGTTTAGGAATTTACTACAACACAAGCGAAAGTAGTGCTTGGGGATTGTTGTTAGCGAAGAACTCATCTGGTCTGTCCAGCTATGCGGATCAACTGAATCAGCAATTCAGCCTGCAATTTGATCGTGCGCCGTCTCCGGAAATGACAGGGATGATCGATTATAATCTGAAAGCTTTCTATGGGAAAATGAGTGTTACCAAGTCGGTTGTTTTCAACACCCTTCTGTATGGCTCTGCATCGGTGGGAGCTGTAAAGTATGTCCACAAAACCTACCCCGCGGTCGCTTTAGGTTTGGGACAAAAATTCTATTTTACGAAAAATTGGGCCTTCCGTTTTGATCTTCGTCTTTACGCGCATCAGGCCCCTGTGCCGTTCTTGGCGGGACGTCTGAAGCCTGCCGAGCCTGTGCCAAACTACTCAGATTTCCAAGAGCGCTTAACCCTCACGACGAACCTTGATGTGGGTCTGTCGTATTTGTTTTAAGAGGAGCTGACAGATGTTGAAAAAGAATATCACTTTCCTGATTTTGCTCCTGACTCTTGCGGCCCCTGGGGTCGTAAGAGCACAAGCCAATGAGGCTGAAGAACTTGATGTTATTGAGTTGGAGATTGATAAGTCGGCTCCCAAGCCGGCACCTGCAATTTCTAATTCAGCACCGGCTTATCAGGAGGTTTCTCCAAAAGATAATACGCTGACGGATTTTTCGGGACTGGGAACATTGGCTCCCTTCCAGGAAATTTCAGTCATTCAAAAAAGATTTTTGCCAAAGACAGGGCGTTTTCAGCTTTTTGGGGGCTTAACAACAGTCACCAATGATCCGTTCTTTCTCACTTTTGGTGGTGTTGCCAAAGCCAGCTACTTTATGACTGAGCAGTGGGGCTTGGAGTTGAACTACTTCGGTCTTTCGACGTCCAACCGCCAGGCAACCGACGAACTTCGTGAGATCCAAAACGTATCCACCGAAAACTTGGTTTATCCAAAGTCCTTCGCGGGTTTGGACCTGATGTATATCCCCATTTACGGAAAAATGACTTGGTTTAATGAAAAGATCGTTCCTTTTGATCTCTATTTCTCGGCGGGTTACGGAACGACCAACACTCAGGCGGGGGAAAATGCGGGGACGATCCATTTAGCGACAGGTCAGATTTTTGCGCTTTCCAAGGCTTATGCAGTTCGCTGGGACTTTAGCTGGAACTTCTTTAATGCGACCGGCATTGATGGTTCGACAAACTCTTTCAACAATCTCTTCCTGACCGTGGGTATGAGTTGGTTCTTTCCGGAGGCTAGTTACCGATGAAGAAATTATTACTACTCCTGATTGTCGCAAGTTTTGTTATGCCGACGACAAGTTCGGCGCAACGTAAGACAAACCCAAAACAACTCACTCCTCGTCGAGCGGCGCCGGTGATTCCGTCTAATTCACGTGAAGCTACTTTGCGTAATCAGTTGAGCAATGCTCTGCGGATGGCGCAAGGGGGGCAGTATGAGTCCGCTGCGAACTCATTATTTTCTCTCAGCCGGCGTTCTGAATTGGCTGATGAACGTCCGCAAATAAAATACATTCTGGGAACTATGTTGATCGAACTGAAGATGTACCAGACGGCGGCCTTCCAGTTTGTCGACGTGATTCGTACAAAACATCCAAAATACTCTAAGATGGCGATTGAAAAGCTTTCGATTGTGGCCGACAGCTTGGGTGACGACACGATCTTAAACTATGCGATTTCACGGGTGGATCTTAATGATTTCCCAGCCAACCTGAAGGACATGATCCACTTCCGTTTGGGAGAGATCAAACTGCGCAATCGTGAGTTTGGGCAGGCGGCCGAGCTTTTTGGTCGTGTGAGTTATGGCAGCAGCTATTATTTCCAAGCTCTTTACAACAAGGGTCTGGCCGAACTTGAAGCCAATCAACCGGCGTTGGCGATCGGTACTTTCAACAAGATGTTAGACGCTCGCCGAAAGGCTCCCGTCACTGATACGAACAGAGTGGCGGCGCAAATCGGCTTGGCGCGGGCTCTTTATCAAAAGCAAGATTGGGAGGCTTCTATTGAGGCCTATTCGCAGGTGCCACGAGATACCATCATGTGGCATGACGCGATTTTTGAACAAAGTTGGGCCATGCTTCGTGCGGCTCGCTTCCGTTCGGCTTTAAGTAATTTCCAAACTCTCCATTCGGCATATTATGAAGACTTTTATATGCCGGAGAGTTTACTTCTCCGTTCCATCGTTTACCTCTACATCTGTAAGTACGACGAGATGGAAAAGGTTCTAAGTCTTTTCGAAAAGACTTACGGGCCGGTTCGTACCAGAATCGGAGACTTCTTAAAGACGACCACAGAAGCTAGCGCTTTCTATGCAGAAGTTGAGAAGGCTCACTTTATGAAGACGACAGATAAAAGCGCAAACTTACGTTTACCTTACATCGTTCTTCGTCACGTTTTGGATCAAGGGGACGTGAAAAGATCCATGCATTATATTGAAAAATTGAATCAGGAAAGAAGCCGGGTTGAGGCAAATTCTTCTTTCCGCGCTTCACCGCTGGGACAATATGCCCTGAAGATCCTTAGCAATCGCAGTCGCAATGCGAAGTTCGCAGTGGGCGACATGGCGAAGGCTCATCTCCTCAATATGAGAGTGGAACTTCGTGATCTTTATGAACAAGCCGGATTTATTCGTTATGAGATGATCACGGGTCGTAAAGAAAGTATCAAAAAGAAAATCGCCGGAAAGGATATTGGAACGGAACAGATCGACGAAAAAGTGGATCGTCAGTTCTATATTCAAAATGGTTACGAGTACTATCCATTTAAGGGCGAGTACTGGTTGGATGAAGTTGGAAATTATCACTACCTTGGCAAACAAAGCTGCGAGTAAAATATGAAAGTCAACAGGCATCAACTTCTTGTTTCAAGTCTTCTGATTGCACTCTGCGCAGGGCCGGCGGCCTTAGCGCAAGGTACTACCGTAAAAACCACAAAGGTCGTCAAGAAAAAGACTGTGGGCGAGTTGTTGTCGCAGGCCGGAGAAAACAGCCGCGGGGGGCGAGTTCAAATGTCCAAGACGGACACGTCTTTGCCGTCTGCAAATCTTGGTTTTAAAGATGACGTGAAGTCTTACAATCTTGAGTCTGTGAAGCCACCTCGTTCCTCTGAGATCATGCAAAGAGAATCCGGTGGCGGAGAAAAGGCAGAATACGAAAGAGTCCTCGATCAGCAGATCGGGGAGCTTTATAAGTTGACTCAAAAATTTAAAAGCAGCCCGAATCGCGGCGAGCTTTGGCTGCGTTTGGCAGAGCTCTATGTTGAAAAGGCGGGTTTGATCGACTCTCGCAAGCAAGATGACTATGATGCGAAACTGCGCGCCTTCCAGGCTGGAAAAACCAAAAATAAGCCAAAACTGGATGTTGCGGAGGCGCGGGAGTATAACAAAAAAGCCGTGCAGCTTTATGAGTGGTTCCAACGGGACTTCCCTCGCGACGAGAAGATGAGTCAGGCGCTTTTCTTCTTAGGATACAACTATTTTGAATTGGGTGAGGTCAAAAAAGGGGCTCATTATTACGAGCAACTGACCCAGGGATATCCGAACTCCTCCTTTGTTGGGGAAGCGCACTTTGCCTTGGCTGAATACTACTTTGAAAATGAAAAATGGGCTCAAGCCTATAAAGAGTATTCATTTTTGATTAAAGAAAAAAAACATCGTCTGCACACCTTTGCCCTGTATAAAGGCGCTTGGTGTCTTTTCCGCATCGGAAAGGTTCAGCAGGCCATGAACTATCTTGAGTTCATTATTAAGACGGGGAAGGTCGAGATCGGTGAACAGTTGGCAGGAAAACGTTCTGTCAACCGCAACCGTCTTGAAAACGAAGCCCTGCGGGACATCGTCGTGTTCTATGCAGAGGGCGGAGATCCGTCTAAAGCGGCTTCCTACTTTAAGAATCTGGTGGGTGGCGACTACAATCCCTACCTAGAACGGTTGGCATATCAATATTCTGATCGTGGTAATAAGGATGCTTCTCGTGAGGTCTTTAAGCTTCTGATTTCTCAGAACCCCACGTCTCCGAAGGCCTTCGAGTATCAGTATCAGATCGTGCAAAACTATTATTATGCTAAAAACACGTCGCGCTTCAAAACGGAGCTTTATAGTTGGGTCAAAGATTATGACTCAAATGGTGCTTGGTACGCGGCCAACAAAGGCAATAAAGAGCTGATTGAAAGTTCCTATAAACTGCGAGAGACCACGTTGCGCAACTACGTTTTGCAACAGCATCAGACCGCACAAAACTCCAGAGCACCGTATTCTCAAGCTCAGGCCAATGAAGGTTATCAATTATATCTTCGCGAGTTTGCCGACTCAGCCAGCTCTGGAGATATGCACTTTTATTACGGTGAGCTTTTATATGACATGAACAAGTACGATGAAGCGTCCATGCAGTACAAATGGGTTGTCGACAATGCTCCGCAGAGTAAGTTCTATGGAAAATCGGCACAAAATTTAATTTTGTCCGTGGAACGCAGTATTCCTTCGGATCAGGAGATGCAAAAACGTGTCGGGACTTCGTTAGATCCCGTGCCGCTTGAGCCTAAAGTGGATCGCTTTATCAAAGCGGGGCAATGGTATGTGGAAAAATTCCCTGGCTCTGAAAAGTCCGTCGAGATCAAATTCCGTATCGGTCGACTTTATTATCAAAGCAATCATTTTGATGAAGCGACGAAGTACTTTAAAGAGATCGTTCAGCAGAGTCCCAACACGAAGTATGCTGAGTATTCGGCCAATCTTCTTTTGGATATCTACAACCTGAAGAAAGACTACGCGGGTTTAGAAAAGACAGGAGCAGAGCTTCTCTTAGTGCCTTCTATTGCATCCTCAAAGGCGGGGGCCGATATCCGTGGAGTTCTTGAAAAGGCGTCATTTAAGCGTGGTCAGGATCTGGAACTTGAAAAGAAATACGCGGACAGTGCGCAAGTTTATGCGGCTTTTGCCAAGCAGAATCCCAAATCAAGTCTGGCGGTCACGGCGTTGTTTAATGCCGGCGTCAACTTTGAAAGAGCCGGCATGAATAGTCCTGCGATTGAATCCTACCAAGGAGTGATCGCTTCGAAGGACCCGAGCGCCGATAAGTTAAAACCCAAAGCCTATCGTCTTTTGGCAAAACAGTATCAAGATTCAGCTCGTTTCGAAGAGGCGGCAAAGCTTTATCGACAAGCGGCTCAGGAAAGTCCGACAGATCCATTAGCGCCCAATTTGATTTACAATGCGGCGGCCCTCTATGAAGCGCTGGGAAAGTCAGATGACGCGATTCGGTCTTATACGGAATTTACAAAATTAAACAAAAAACATTCAGACAACGTCGAGGCGGTCTACAGCATGGCACAGATTCACCGCAAGGCGGGTCAGAATGCGGCGGCCATTGCACGCTATACGGAATACGTGGAAGCCGGCGGGCGTGATCAAGAAAAAGTCGTTGAAAGTGCTTACTGGGTTAGTGAACTTTCTCGCCGTCAAAAGGCCATGACCAAAGCCAACGAGTGGAGTCAAAAGACTTTGGCGTTACAAAAGCGTTTTGCTCCAAACAAGAAAGGTGTCGGGGCTTCTTACGCCGCGAAGATTAAGTTGGATGAAGCGGAAGGAACTTTTAAAGAGTTGAAGGGCGTGACCTTCCCGGCGGACCCGAATAAACAAAAAGCAGCTGCCGATAAGAAAGTAGCTCTTTTGACAAAACTCACGGGCGAGTTGGCGGAAGTTATCAAGTACGACAGCGCGGAAGAAATCGTGAGTTCACTCAGTATTTTGGCGGAAGCCAATCAGAACATGGCGCAAGCGATCTTAAATGCTCCTCTTCCTCCGGGATTAAACGCGGAAGAGACCAAACAATACAAGGCCGGAGTTGAAAAGTTCGCGGAACCTTTCAATACCAAAGTCCGTGAAAGCTTTAAGCTGGCAGTCGATCGGGGTTTGGAGTTGGAAGTCTATAATGAAGGATTTAGAACTGCTTACGACTATATGAGCAAAATTGAGCCCAAGAGCTACTATAATGGCGGAGAAATTGGCTCTGACATCCGCTTAGTAAACTGGATAGGTCAATAATGAAGAAGATCTTAGTTATACTCTCTCTTTTTGTTATGGCGGGGTGTTCTTCCAGTTCGGTGAAGGAAACGAAGACGGAATCGTCTGAAGTGAAGACCGTAACGGAAGCGCCGGTGGCGAAAAAAGAAGAACCGAAGGCTCCCGTGGTCGAAGAGCCAGCCCGTCCGGTAATTCCTGCGACCCCATCGCAGTATGCGGAGCTGAACGAGGCCATCAAGTCTCAAAGCGATGAAAAGATCTATCAGGCGGCCACTCATATTTTGACTCAGTCGCCGAACGATACGAAGGCATTGAATGCTTTGGCGATGTACCATTATAAGCGAGGTCGATTTGATCTTTGCCGTTACCTTTTGAATAAAGCGATTGCCGCCAGCCCCAAAATGGCCGAGCTGTATTCAAACTTGGGTATTGTCCAGTTGGCACAAGGGGAAAGACGTGAGGCTATTAAGTCGTTCCGCAAAGCTTTGGACATCAACAACGATGAAGCGGTGGCCGCCTCCAATTTAGGCGCCATCTATGTTCAAGAAAAAGACTATGGAAAAGCTCAGGTTGTCCTTGAGACTGCTTACAAGCGAGGCGTGCGTGATTCGCGAGTTTTGAATAACTTTGCGATTGCCCTGACTGCTCATCGCAAATTCGATCGGGCCGAAGATCTTTACAAGACGATCTTGAAAGACAATGCGAACAATAAGGAAACTTTATATAATTATGCAACACTGTTGGTAGACCATATGGGTAAATACCAAGAGGGTTTGGACCTAATTAACAGACTAAAGTTTGTAGGTGGGCCTGCAGATACTCGCAATAAAATTATTGCTTTGGAAAATAAGGCGAAAGCTGGTTTAAAATAGAGTGAAGGATTGGTGAAAGCTATGTTGCGATATGTAATCCAAATTTCAATTTTTGTGGCAATGATCTGTGCGTTTGACCAGAGCTTTGCGCAATCAGATCGCACATCGTCAACGACCACCACTGTGACCACAACCAAGAAGGAACGAAAAGCGACGTTGAATTTCGAAGATGAGTTGGTCGAAGGAGCAACCCAAAAACCGGA
Organism: Bdellovibrio sp.; assembly: GCF_047637665.1. Lineage (NCBI taxonomy): Bacteria > Pseudomonadati > Bdellovibrionota > Bdellovibrionia > Bdellovibrionales > Pseudobdellovibrionaceae > Bdellovibrio > Bdellovibrio sp. The sequence goes on from NZ_JBLJBT010000025.1 coordinate 19,015, forward strand.
ATTGTTCTATCTTTTTCAGAAGAAGAACTTCAACTACAAAAGATTGATTAAATTAAGAGAAAACTTTTTACCCGAGATGAGAAGAACAACAGAGGACATACAGCGGGTTCGGGGTGGTAATTGAGAGCGCCTTTAATATTTAGAATTTTTAAAAACAATCAGCTCGTCGGTGTTAAGCAGTTCGATCAAGATCAGATCGTGGTGGGACATAATGCCGAAGTGCATTTGGATCTCGATTCCGATCAGGTTTCGCCGATTCACTGTCTTATTGAGCTGCGCGATAACGGTTACTATATATGCGACTTGGGTTCCTCATCAGGAACCTTTAAGAATGGGCAGGCTGTTCTTGATGAATTGATTTCATCAGGGGATGAGGTTGAAGTAGGGCCTTTTAAAATTGCCTTCTTTGTCGGAGTTCCGAAGCCTAAGGTGGCACCCGGAGTCACGGTTGCCAGTCAGGCCGCGACCCCCGTAGCGCCGGTAGAAACTAAAAAGGCGACACCCGCACCGATGCCTCCAGCGGCCGTGGTGAAGAGTGAAGAGATTAAGGTGACTCCCGCAATTCCGGTGGAAGTTCCCAAGGTTGAAGACAAGCCGGTGATTACAACGGCTCCAGTGCGACCTGAGATCCGTAAAGATCGTAATTTCTATAAGAAACCTAAAAAGACAAAAACATTTGCACCTCCAAGTGATGTGCAAGATTTAAGAACTTATTTGAAGCCTGGCAAAGGAACCACAGTCGAGGTTTTGGTTGCGTGGAAAGAAAGAATTCTGACCACCTACCACTTCAAAGGTAATAAAACCATTCGTGTGAACACGGGTGGGGATTTACAAATTGCTCTTCCTGACGGTTTGGTTCCACGCGGATATCCCATTTTAGAAATGGCCGGTGGTCTTAAGGTGAACACCACCGCTGAAATGAATGTGGAGATGATATCGGCGGCAGGCCTTCAGCCTGTTGAAGATTTAGCTCGCAATGGAAAAGCCCAACGTGGCGGCCAAGGCTACCACGTTCGCGTAGATCAAAACGAAATGCTTTGTGTGACGTTGCCGGGTGGCAGTATCACTTTGTATATTCGCTTCTCGCCTCAAGCACCATTGGTGCCGATGCTTCCGATGATGCTCTCGGGTTCGGAAATGACGGGCGTGGTGATGTCCTTGGTGATGGTGTCGTTGTTGGCACTCTATATCTCCGCGACAATTCCGAAGGACTGGCAGGAAAACAAACAAGAGGAAGTGCAGCGTATCGCGCAAGTGGTGTTTAATAAACCTCCACCAGCGGCGTCTCCAGTTCCAACGCCTCCTCCTCCGACTCCGCCGCCCGTGGCGCAACCGACTCCGACACCGACGCCTCCTCAAAAGGTGGTGGTTGCGGATCAAAACAAGGATGCGCAGAAAAAGGGACAGCAGGGGCAAAAGGCGGCAGCCAATCAGGTGGCCGCGCGAGCTAGTGAAGTGGCTCCGAAGCCTAATGCCAAAGATCGTACTAAGAAATTCACTTCAACTCGACAGGGTGGAGCGATCAAGACGGGTCAGACGGAAGGAGCGAATGCTCAGTCGTCGAATAAAGATCTTTCGAAAGTGGGACTCTTTAGCGCCTTTGGTGGCGGTGGAAGTCGCGCCAATATCGACAAAGCGTATTCGGGAGCTGGTGAGGTTCTGGGAATGGCGGATAAGGCGACAGGAACTTCCGGATTCAATGAAGATCGTGCTGGCGATGATTTAGGTTCTAAGTTTAAGGATGCCGGTGCCGGAGGAAAAGGAACTGCCACCCAAGGGATTGCAGGGATTGGAACCAAAGGACGGGGATCGGGGCAATCTGCTTACGGAGCCTCTGACGGCTTCGGCAATAAAACCACAGTCGCTATCGAGGGCGGTGGTTTTGAAGAGTCCTTTGATGGAACGATTGACAAGGAAGCAATTCGTCGTGTGATTCGTGCCAAACTTCATGAGGTGAAGAGTTGCTATGAGCGAGCTCTGAACACCATGGAAAAGGGACGTAAACTTGAAGGTAAAATTGTTTTAGGCTGGGAGATTATAGAAAAAGGGCAAGCGCGTAACGTGAAAGTGAAGAGTTCTTCTTTGGGCAACACCCAGGTTGAAAGCTGCATTCGCGACCGTTTGGCAAGTTGGACTTTCCCAGAACCTCCACCAGGTCTTGTGGCCGAAGTGCAGGCGTATCCCTTTGTGTTGAACCAGGCTAATTAGTTTTTTTTATAAACTCCGGCAAACCCGGAGGAGAAATTTTAAGGAGGAGTTCCCGTGAACCCAACAGTTACAGCAGACAACATGAATTTCATCCAGCGCGCTTTCGCTGAAGGTGGTTTCGTCATGTACGTGATCGCAGTTATTGCCATCTTGGCTTTATTTGTGATCGTCGAAAGAATGATGAAAATGAAAAACCTTGCAGTGGATAAAAAAGAATTCACAGATCAAATCTTCAGAATGGTGGTTTCCGGCGATCTCCGTCAGGCCATTAGTTACTGTGATGCTCGTCCCGCTCCTTTGACAAATACTGTGAAAGCGGGACTTGTTCAGGCGATGAATAAGCGCCCTGACGAAGAAGTCCAAGTAGCCATGGATGCCGCAGTAATGAGAGAGATGCCTAAAGTAGAGGGATGGGTGTCCTTCCTTGCGGTTTTCGGTAACGTGGCCGTTTTGGCGGGTCTTCTTGGAACGATCATCGGTATGATCGGTTCATTCCGTGCGGTGGCGGCAGCCGACCCTGCAACGAAAGCTCTTGAACTTTCCAAAGGTATTTCGCACGCCTTGAATTGTACGGCGTTCGGTCTTTTGGTGGCGATCGTTTCTATCGTTGCTTACGGTTTGTTCCAGCATCGCATTCAGAAAACAGAGAATGAAGTTGTTGAGACAAGCATGAGTCTTTTGAATCTGGTTGTTGCGAATAGAGAAAAGATTAAAGACTAATAGGCAAGATTAGAGGTTTTCAATGGCTCACATAGATAGTGGCGAATCCAGCGGCAGAAAGAAGAATATCGAGTTGAATCTCGTGCCTTTCATCGACTTGATGAGTGTTCTCATCACGTTCTTGCTGATCACTGCCGTTTGGACCCAGGTGTCTATGATTCAAATTGGTAGTTCCCTGTACGGGAAGAAATCGGACACGCAACCCGCTCCCACGCCTCCTCCCAATGCGGATGTCGTATTGAAAGTGGATGTGAAAGAGATGGGTTATGTCTTAACTGTTGGGAGACAAGTGATCAGTCTTCCCATGGTGAATGAACAGTTTGATGAAGCCGGTCTTGTCGCACAGTTGCAACGTGTGAAGCAGCTTTACCCTGAAAAGGTGGATGCGGTGGTCAGCGTTGCGGATGCGATTCCTTATGAACAGCTCATTAAAGCAATGGATAACTGCCTGACGGCAGGATTTTCAGCGATTTCCGTTGCGACAGGAGGGCCGAACTGATGGCCATCTTCAGACCCGGTGAAAGACACCGTTATCACAATATCTTGAGTAAACGTAAAGGGAAGCGGGACGTGACAGCGTTGCTGTCTTTGACAGCGATGGTGGATATGTTCACGGTGCTGGTGATCTTCCTTTTGCAGAACTACAACGCGACGGGGGAAATTCTTTATATCCCGAAAGAAGTGGTTCTTCCCAAGGCGACCAGCGTGCGTGAGCTGAAGCCGGCTCATGTAGTCACGATTTCAAATAAAGAGATTCTTTTGGATAAGGATCCCGTGGCGACGTTTGATGAAGTTAAAGCGGCGGAAGACTGGAATATTCAGAATCTGAAGAGTCAGTTGCAAGAAGCTTTAGCGAAATCAAAAGCGGAGCAAGAAAGCAAATTGCAGAATAAAATCCGTGATGTGGTTGAGTCCACTCGGGGTGAGACGGAAGAGGATCCTAATGCGTGGAGCAAGGTGACGATTCAGGCCGATAAAGGCGTTGATTTTCTGACCATTAAAAAAGTCCTTTTCACGATCACGGAAGCTGGCGCCGGAGAGATTAATTTCGCGGTGACTAAACTTCCTCAGGATTCGACATCCAATTAAAGATTCTATATGATGCGCAGGACGTTAATTTTAACCGGACTGCGCAGCTGACTCCGTCCCTGTAAAGTGCGAACTTAAACAAATATGGCTAAATTTAAGAACTTCATTTTTGTAGCACTTCTCATCCTTTTGTTTGTTGAGGTTCTTATTGTATTTCCTTCTCGCTTGGAGCATGAGGACGATGCGGAAGTGCGTGCGCGCATTGAAGCTCAAAATGAACGTCTTCGCCGAGGCGAAAAACCGGAAGAACCTAAAAGCTTGGCCGAACAAAAGATGCAAGGTGTTCATCTTGTGGAAAGTCAGCAAGGCAGTCGCGACTGGGAGCTTTTTTCAGTTTCTGCCGAAGGCAGTCAGGCCGCGGGGACTTGGAAGCTGAAGCAGGTTAAGGTTTATTTCTATAACAAAGAAAAAGTTGAATTCACCGTCACGGGGGATTCGGGCACGATTGATTCCAAATCCAAAGATCTGAGTGTCATAGGAAACGTTATGACTCGTTCTGAGAATGGATATGTTTTTCAGACGCCCTCGATATACTATTCTTCAAAGACAAGACTGATTGAAAGCCCCGAAGAAGTTCTTATGAAAGGCCCTCGCGACAACTCCGGCGAAGGGTTGTTGCTCAAGGGGCGTCGTATGAAGGTTTTAGTTGATCAGTCGAAGATGTTGATTCAAGAAAAAATCACAGCGGAGAAGCCTGAAAAAGCCGGTAAAAAATTTGAGATTGTTGCCGACGGAGCAGAATTTAGCGGCAAAAGCCGAGAAGCTCGCTTTTTGGGATCCGTTCGGATGAGTTACGATAATATGAAACTGGAAGGTCCCGAGGCCTCGTTCCTCTATAATACAGGCGCGGACATCTTGAGCTCGATCGCCATCAAGGGCGGGGTCAAGGTCAGTGATGCCGATAAATTCGCCACCTCGGACAGTGTGAGTCTGGACCTTTTGGCGAATAAGTACATTTTCAAAGGGCGTCCCAAAGTAATCCAAAATAATGATGAACTGACGGGCGAGGAAATCATCTTTCTTGATGGCGGAAAAAAGGTTAAGGTAGAAAGAGTGCGAGCCAAGGTGGAGAATAAAGATCAATGAGTATGCTCACCATCAAAGACATTTCAAAATCTTTTAAAAAACGCAAGGTCGTTGATGGCGTTTCATTCTCAGTTGAGTCGGGTCAAGTGGTCGGTCTGCTGGGGCCTAACGGGGCGGGGAAAACCACTTCTTTTTATATGGTTGTGGGATTGGTACAATCTGACTCCGGCAGTATTAATATCGACGAAGTGAATATCTCCCAAGAGCCTATGTACAAAAGAGCTCGTGTGGGTTTGAGCTACCTAGCCCAAGAGCCAAGTATCTTTAGAAAGCTGACGGTGGCAGAGAATATCGTCGTGGCTTTGGAGGCTCATGGTTACTCTGGCGCTCAAAGGGCCGAGAAGCTGGAGCAGCTTATTGGGGACTTCCATATCGATCACATCCGCGACAGCTATGGGTATGCCTTGTCGGGAGGAGAGCGTCGCCGGGTTGAGATTGCGCGTGCTTTAGCCGGATCACCGAAGTTTCTTTTGTTGGATGAACCCTTTGCCGGGATCGATCCGATTGCGGTCGCCGACATTCAGAATATCATCCGCGATCTTAAGGCCAAAGGTATAGGAGTTCTGATCACCGATCACAACGTGCGTGAGACTTTAGGTATTTGCGATTATGCTTATATACTGAAGGATGGGAAGATTCAGGTCAGCGGAAGTTCTGATGAAATCGCGAATTCTGATATTGCCCGTAAATTCTATCTTGGCGAGAACTTTAAACTTTAATAGCCATCAGGCAAGTGCCTGGGCCTAGTAACTTTTATGAAGGGGTAGTTAATGGCTCTTCGACAGACGATGAACCTGAGCCAGTCTCTGGTGATCACTCCGCAGCTGCAACAGGCGATCAAGCTTTTGCAGATGTCGCGTATGGAGTTAGAGTCGGCTGTTCGCTCCGAGCTCGAAGAAAACCCCATTCTTGAAGAGGCCGAGCAACTCAAAGAAGAAGATCTTCAGCGCACCAAAGAAGCGGCGACCGAAATTGAAACCGGTCCCGAAGCCAACGACCAGAATATTCAAGACCCACAAAAGCAAGATGAGTTTGAGTGGGAGTCCTATATTGAAGCCAATCAGAAACCTCCCCAGTCAGGGATGGCAGGTTCTGAAGAGATCATGAACTATGAAAACGTCATCACGGCGTCGCAGACGCTGGCGGATCATCTTTACTGGCAAGTGAAGATGAATGGTTTTTCTGAGGAAGAAGAAAAAGCCGCGGACGCTTTGATTGGCGCGATTGATGATGATGGTTATATTAAAGTCCCTCTTGAGCAGATAGCGGAAGAGGAGAAGATGGATTTGGGTCTTTTGGAAGACACCCTCACCCTGATCCATGAATTTGATCCTCCAGGAGTTGGCGCACGAGACCTGAAAGAATGTCTTTTAATTCAGGCCAAACACTTGGAAGAAGACACCCATGATCTGGTCAATTTGATTAATAATCATTTGAAAGATCTAGAAAAGAAGAATTACGAAGCGATCGCGAAAGCTTTAAGTCGCGAAGTCGAAGACGTTATTGAGATGTGCAAAATCATCTACGCCATGGATCCGAAGCCAGGGCGCGCCTTCGTGAGCAGCGATACTCACTATGTCACTCCGGATGTCTATGTATATAAAGTCGGTGATGACTATGTGGTGTCCCTGAATGAGGATGGTCTTCCTCGTTTGAAGATCTCTAATTTCTATAAGAATATGCTTAAAGGTGGAAAAACCTCGGGCGATAAAACTCAAGACTATATTCAAGAGAAGCTTCGCTCGGCGGTATGGTTGATTAAGTCCATTCACCAAAGACAAAGAACCATTTATAAGGTGGCAGAGTCCATCGTTAAACATCAGCGCGACTTCTTTGAAAAGGGTTCTGAGTTTTTAAAACCAATGGTTCTTCGCGATATCGCCAATGACATCGGCATGCATGAGTCGACTGTGAGCCGCGTGACCACGGCGAAATATGTGCACACTCCTCAGGGGATCTATGAGTTGAAATATTTCTTCAACTCGGGAATCAGCTCTTCGGACGGTGAATCTTTGGCCAGTGAGTCGGTTAAGATCAAAATCAAAGATCTTGTTTCCAAAGAAGATCCTAAGAATCCACTGTCAGATCAAAAGATCGTGGATATGTTGAAGGTAGAAGGTATTCAGATCGCCCGTCGAACGGTGGCAAAATACCGCGACATGCTGAAGATCTTGCCTTCTTCCCAGCGAAAAAAATATTTTTAATCCTAATTTCAAGCCTGCGATGGAAAAAGGTCGCAGGAGTGTCTTTTATTTTTCCAAGTCTTCGGTGGCGCATCTGGCGCCAAGATAGCTATATCTAATATTCTTAAAGCATGTTCTAATGATTTTAAGTAATGTCGTTCTCACAGTTCATTAGATGTCCTTTTGTCTTCTGCGAATGGCCCCAAGCTTTCAAGGAGGCAATAAATGGGAAAAAAAATATACGTTGGTAACCTGTCTTTTAGTGTAGATGCAAATCAGCTCTCAGAGATCTTTTCAGAGTTCGGGACTGTTGATTCTGCAAATGTAATCACAGATCGCGAAACGGGACGCAGCAAAGGATTCGCCTTTGTGGAAATGTCCGCTGACGGTGAGGCTCGCGCAGCTATTGATAAATTAAATGGTATGGAATTGTCAGGTCGTGCGATGAACATTTCAGAAGCAAAACCACAGGAGCCTCGCAATGGAGGCGGTTCTCGTGGTGGTGGATACGGCTCTCGTCGTTCTTACTAGATTATTCGAGCCTATTCAGTCTTAATAGTTCATTTTGAACACAAAGCCGACCATAAAACGTCGGCTTTTTTTCTGCAACTTTGTCTTACAGGAGGAAATGGTTATGAGTATTCAAGTGATCTCTTTCAACTGTGTTCTCAAAAACAAGGCAGGCCAGATCCTTAGTTCAACATTCAATCGTGAAGTGATCACCTCTGCGGATGGACAGGAAACGATCTTGAGTGGTTTAGTCGAAGGCTTGCAGAATCTCCAAAAAGGGGAAAGAAGACGGATCTGCCTTTCTGCGGAACAGGCCTATGGTTTTTACGATCCCAAAAAAGTAGTGTTATTTCCACGCAAGAAAGTCGCCAAGGACCGTATTCTTCGTTTTGGTGAAAATGTGGTTGTTCCGACGAAGTCGGGGCAGGCGCGTGTTTATCGCGTGGTGGAAATCTATGGGGATATGGTTGCCCTGGATGGGAATCACCCCTTGGCAGGTCAAGATCTGGTATTTGAAATTGAAGCGATCGAAGCTCGCGCGGCAACGCCGGAGGAAATTATGGAATCAAAGAACATCATCTCAACCCAGAATCTGCACTGACATATGAAACGAGATACACGCTGTCCGAATATGAATCATGGACGCTTGAATGCTCCGGTAAGACATTGTCCGATGTGTGGTGAGATCGTAAATAAAGCGGTTTCCAAAAGTCATTGTGATGACGCCAAACACGCCGCACGCAGAAAAGAACGAAATACGTTTTGTCATGACTGTGGCAAGAAGTTGACTCGGGATTGAAAGGCAAAAATTGGCATCCAACGAAGTAGTTCCGATACCCCCATGGAGGTATCGGAATACTTTTGTTTTTTAATGAATCGAGATCTGTTTCGCTTTTGGGCTTTCCGATTTTGGAACATTGATAATTAAAACACCATCCTCAAACTTTGCTTCGACTTTCTTTTCATCAATCGTCTGCGGTAATGTGAAGGTTCTGACGTAGGAGCCATAAGAAATTTCTGAGAGATATTTCTTCTTGGTCTTTTCCTCGCGTTCCTCTTTTCTTTCGGCCCGTACAGTGAGGCGATCATTGTCGACTTCGACTTTGACTTGATCTTTTTTAATCCCCGGCAAGTCAAACTTCATAATATAGTTTTTTTCATCCTCATTGACCTCACAACTAGGGGTGAAGTCCCCGCTCAAGGAACCTTCTTCTCTTCTTAAGTTCATGATCTCATTCATCAGTCGATCAATGGACTCCTGATAGCGTGACATTTCACGAAAGGGGGAAGACATCCAGCGATTAGAACCTTTCCATAGATCCAACGGATTAGCCATTTCTGCACTCCTTCTTGTGGTTGTTTTGCATTTGATTTTAGATTTGCTCCTGAGAGCAGCCACTTTACGAATTGTTAATCTGCCTTTAGGCAAATCAAAAGGCCTGCATAACCTCTATTCCTTTGTATCTTGAGGGGGTTCCTTGTGACCTCCAGATCCTGACGATTAAAATTTGTGGTGAGTCTTTACGCACACAGGAGTTTTTTGTGGAAACAGAACACGGCAAAATGAGTTCGTTGGATCAGGCGGAGTGTCTTCGCGTCTTAGAAAATAGTCCGATTGGACATCTTGGTTGTTTTTCCCACAAAGAGGTCTATGTGGTGCCGATCACCTATGTGATTGATTATCCCTACATCTATAGCCATTCGAGCAACGGGAAAAAAATCGCTCTCATGCAAAAAAATCCTCACGTGTGTCTGGAAGTGGAGGAGGTTCACAGTCTCTTTGAATGGAAGAGTGTCATCGCCTGGGGAACATTTGAACAAGTCAAAGGTGAGGAGGCCACCAAGGCCATGCGCCTGCTGATTCAAAGAGTTGTCAAAATGAATGGTGAAGAACACCTTTCTCCTCTGACCGTTGATTTTGCCGCGATGTTAGAGACGGCTGTCATTTATCGAATTCATATAAAGAAAATCACCGGGCGCTATGAGGGGAGTCTGCAAAATTTTGGTCTGGATGCGAACCATGAAAGAGGCACTCATGACACATTTTGAAAATCGAAAAGACGCCGGCAGAGCTTTGGGCGAAAGACTTCTCATATATAAAGATCAAGATCCCCTTATTCTCGCGATCCCTCGGGGGGGAGTTCCCGTCGCTTTCGAGGTGGCTAAAAGATTACAAGCTCCTTTAGATCTCTTGATGGTCAAAAAAGTGGGGCATCCTTTAAATCCAGAATTGGCCGTGGGGGCGGTCACTGAAAGTGGCCCTCCCTGGTTTAATCTGGATTTGATTCGCCGATTGCAACTTAGCATGGAGGAGCTGGAAGACGCGGCCAAAGCGAAGGTGCAGGAGGTTTCCAAACAAATGGAGAAATTCCGCTTTGGTCAGGCCCCGCCCTCCGTGAATGATCGAGTTGTGATTCTTATTGATGATGGCATCGCGACGGGAGCGACAGTTTTGGCGGCGGTTCAACTTCTTCGCGAACGAAATCCTTTGAAAATCATCGTGGCGACCCCGGTGGCCTCGGTCTCGGCCCTAGAGCAAATCAGGAAGGCGGCGGATGATCTGGTTTGCTTGTTAACTCCTGAAAATTTCTACGCTGTGGGGAATTGGTATCAAGATTTTGATCAGGTCTCTGACAAAGAGGTGATTGAAATTCTCAACAATCGGGGTTCCTTGCTCGGGGCTCGAGAAAAGGAACTCAATATTCGAGATGAGGGGATTGAATTAAAGGGGGATCTGACGTTAATTGAGAACATGCGGGGGCTCATCATCTTTGCCCATGGAAGTGGAAGCAGTCGACAAAGTCCGCGTAACAGATTTGTCGCAAAAGAATTGAATAAGATGGGCTTTAGCACTTTGCTTTCAGATCTTCTCACCGACAAAGAAGCCGCAGATCGAAAGAATATTTTTGATGTAGAGCTTTTAATACGTCGACTTCTAAAATCTACAGAAGCGGTTTTGCGACATCTTCCAGATCGCAAAACCCCCATCGGATTTTTTGGTGCAAACACGGGGGCCGCAGCGGCTTTAGGGGCTGCCGCCAAAAGTGAACGCGATATTTTTGCCGTGGTCAGTCGGGGGGGACGCCCGGACTTGGCTGAAAAGTATTTCGAGAAAGTCCGAGTTCCCACGCTTTTGATTGTTGGAGGCAACGACAAAACCGTGATTCCTTTAAATGAAGAGGCCGCTCGTCGATTGTCATCAGCCAAGATGGTCACCGTCCCGAAAGCCACCCATCTTTTTGAAGAGCCCGGAGCTTTGGAAGAAGTTGTCGAATACGCGGCGGATTGGTTTTTAGAAAACAGCCCGTCGTCCCGAAAGGTTTCAGAACCTAAAGAGAATGTTGTTCGCGAAATAGAAATGTATGCCCATCCTATCAAAAGAGAAGACTCCTGGGATGATTTGGTTGAACGGTTGTCAAAGTCCCGCATTGTTATGTTAGGCGAGGCCACTCACGGAACTGCTGAGTTCTACAGCGTACGACGAATGATTTCGCAGAGACTCATTCGGGATTATGGATTTGATTTTATTGCGGTGGAGGGGGATTGGCCGTCCTGCCAAAAGTTCAACGACTATATCCATAAGGACCAAGGGCGCAGTGCCAGGGAAGTCATGCGCCAGTTTGAACGTTGGCCGACATGGATGTGGGCTAATGATGAAACCGCGCTTTTGATTGAGTGGATGAAAGAGTTTAAATCCCATTTTTATGGACTTGATGTGTACTCTCTTTTTGAGTCTATGGATTATGTGCAGGCCTACGCTGAAAAAATGGATCATGAATTTGCCCAAGAAGTGAAAAACAATTATGCCTGTTTTGATCCGTTTGCACGGGATGAAAAAGCGTATGCCAAATATCTTGTGAAATTCACGGAGGGATGTCGCAGTGAGGTCGTGGAAAATCTGCGCAAAATTTTGCGTGTGCGCCTTGAAGACATCAAGGGTGTCAGCGAGGACCTCTTCAGTGCACAACAAAATGCTCGCATTGTGAAAAATGCGGAGGACTACTATCGCTCCATGCTTTTTGGGGGTCCCGAATCCTGGAATGTGCGTGATCAGCACATGATGGATACTTTAGAGATTCTTCTGCATCGTCATTCTAAAAACAGCAAGTGCATTGTCTGGGCCCACAATAGCCACATCGGTGACTATCATGCGACGGATATGCTGGAAGAGGGCTATGTGAATCTGGGAGGGCTTGCCCGCGAAAAGTTCGGGGTCGATCAAGTGGCTCTGGTGGGTTTTGGAACCTATCAAGGAGAAGTCTTGGCGGGGCCGGCGTGGGATGGGCCAGAAACTCACACGCCTCTGCCACCAGCGCGGGAGGCTTCTTTCGAGTTCTTTTGTCACAAGGCTTCGGAGGACCTTAAGTCACCCCGATTTTATATGCTCTTTGATGCGGAGGCGAGAAAGACCATTTTGGGAAGTCGCGAGTTTGGTCATCGCGCAGTGGGAGTCGTCTATCGCCCTCAGTTTGAAGAGCACGGTCGCAACTATGTTCCTACACAGGTAGCTCAGCGCTATGATGCTTTTGTTTTTATAGACAAGACAACAGCACTCAGATCAATACCCACGATAGTTTCGGATAAAGACCTTCCTGAAACCTGGCCGGGAGGAATTTAGTTGTCGTATTAGAATCTTTGAAGAAAAAGAACCCGCGTCCGAGAGTTGGGCGCTTGCAGAGACAGACTCTTGGCCGTAAGGCCCACGAATTCCGAAGACGCTGATAATGAAATCCAACTAGGCAGGAATCTTACAAAACGATAGGTTCTTAATTTTTCAAGACCCGCTTGTTTACTTTCGGCACTGGATTTTTCAAAACTTCGGGCGACTTTATTTCCAAAGTGATTGAGTTCCTCAAAGGCTAAAATTCCTGTCGCAACAATGTAACCCGCGGCCTCGCCCGCTCCCGAGCCTCCACTTTGCGCCAAAAGATAAAGCCCTCCGCCAACAATAGCAGCGCCCACCACTACGCCCGCGACACGTAAACTGTTTGAGGCAACAAATCCCACCGATTTTTCCGCACCCACGGCCGTGTTCAGGCCATAATACTGAGCCATGTAATTGGATTTCATAACCACATTCCGGATCTGTGAATTTCTTTCTTCATGTCGCAAAAACCAAGGTAACGTCGCAAAGCGGATCGAAATTGTCGGAGCCGTGCTTTCATCACGAAACTCAGGGGCCAGGGTGCCTTCCTTCCATACGATTTGAGGTCCACTGCCATCAAAGACCACACTCAAATCTTGAGGAGGTTGGGACATTTCAATAAGGGGAATGAGACTCTTATTTTTGCTGAGTTCATAAGCCTTGCGCAGATCCACCTGCGCGTCCTGCCATTCTCCGAGGGCCATCCAAATTCCCGCAAGCCAGATTCTTAAGGCCGGATCATCAAAGTGGGATTGATCTTCTTTGACGTAGTTTTGCAAAAAAAACGTCGCACGACGAGTTTCCACGCGGGCTTTTTCCCAATCTTCGTTGCGCATGAAAAACATCGCATTCAAAAGATGCATGATAATGATTTCGTGCTCTGCCGGAATGTAACCGTCTTCTGTTTCGTTGTAGAAGAAATATTTTGTCTCACGCAAAACACTGGTGAATTGTCTTTCATCCAGGGTTTTTGTTTGTTTCATCAGGTCGTCGTGATTTTTCTCTCCCTCCCAAAAAGACAGCCAGGATCTTTCGATGGAGGTGACAAAGCCACCTTGTTCTTTTTCTGGAAAATGCTTTAGTGCTTGGGGTAGATCCCCGGATTTGAAGGCCGCCTCGGAATATTTGTATTCAGAGTCACGGATGATCTGATGTGTCGAGCAGGCACTCAAGAACCAAAGCATCCCAATAAGAATGAAAACAGAGAAGTATTTCATCGCTCTCCGAAGCTAATACGAAAAAGGGTTCAGAGTCGAAAAGAAAATTGCTCTATCAAAGCTATCACTCTTTACTCGAAGCGGCGTTTTGAATAAGAATATGGAAGAACTGTGTTTGAAAAGTCGCACCCCTTGTGTGGGAGAGGATACAATGGACTTAAAGAGTTTAATTCGTGATGTGCCCAATTTTCCTCAAGAAGGAATTTTATTTCGCGACATGTCTCCTCTGTTGCGGAACCCCGAGGCTCTGAACTTCGTGTCAAAAAACTTGGTGCAAAAGGTGGATCTTTCGAAAGTGGACTATTTTGCCGGAATCGAGTCCCGTGGTTTCATTCTGGCGGCGCATTTGGCGGCGACCCATAAAAAAGGTTTTCTTC